>CAMHPW010000034.1 GCA_946187095.1 uncultured Clostridia bacterium
CTTTGAAATATCAGAAAATGGCTTAAATGCTGGTGTGTGGCATTGTGGCACTTGTGGAACACGAAATACACCCCCTATATATAAGCAAGTGAAATATAAAAATATATGTATATTCCTCTTATATAGAGTATTCAAAAATCAGTGCCACAGTGCCACATGATTAAAAAATCGGCTGAAATACCATATTTATTTGTTGGCACTGTTTGTGCCACGCACTGCCGCAAATGCCACACGAAAAATATTTTCACGGAATTATACCATGACAGGTATAATTTTTTCTGTTTCGGGGGGATTGATAGAAAGGTTATTCCTCATTATTTTATGTACATGGAGATATCAAAGGCTTTGACGGAATGTGTCAATGCACCTACCGAAATGATATCGACACCGCTTTCGGCAACGGCTCGGAGTGTTTCATCGGTAATGCCGCCCGACGCTTCCAGAACGGCACGTCCGTTTGTTATCTCCACAGCCTGTTTCATCAGTTCGGGGGACATATTATCCAGCATGATGATATCCGCCTTTGCGGCAAGGGCTTCACGGAGTTCATCAAGATTTCTTGTTTCAACTTCAATTTTCGTCATGTGACCGATTTTTGAACGTAATTTTGTAATTGCCGCTGTAATGCCGCCTGCTGCGTCAATGTGATTATCCTTGAGCATGGCTGCATCTGAAAGATTATAACGGTGATTTTTTGCACCGCCCGTCATAACGGCATATTTCTGCAAAGGTCGAAGTCCCGGCAAAGTCTTTCTTGTATCGGCAATACTTGCATTTGTTCCCTCAACTATCTTTGCATATTTATTTGCGGCTGTCGAAATACCGCTCATGTGCTGTATGAGATTGAGAGCAGTTCTTTCGCCTTTGAGCAAAACGGCGGTTTTACCCTTAACGGTGAGAATCAAATCGCCTTTTTTCACTTCTTCACCGTCTTTTTTGAGAATCTCAAAAGAGATATTTTCGTCCAATATCTGAAACACTCTCACGGCGATTTCCGTACCGCATACAATGCCGTCAGCCTTTGAAACGAATTCGGCTTTTCCGTCCTGTTCGGCGGGAATGAGATAATCCGTCGTAACGTCACAGTAATTGATATCTTCCAAAAGGGCAGTTTTAATAATATTGTCAACATAAATTTTATTTACTGTCATTTTCGAGAGCCTCCTGTAAAACGATACAAGCAACCGTGGCAAGACTTCTTGCCTCCACAAAATCCTGATTGATGGTATAGCCGCCGTTATTGATATTGTCGAGAATTTCCTTGGAACGCTTCAGACCGTCGGGGACGGCTTCGGGCTTGGGAATGACAAAGTGACAGTCCTGCATGATTTTTCTGATCTCTGTTCTGAAACCGTGGGGCATTTCCTTGCCTGCGAGATTTTCGCTTTCGGGGAATTCGCCGAAAGGCTTATCTTTGTTCTCATTCAGACGTCTGGTAATATCATTCGCCGCCCTGCGTGAAAATACAAGAGCTTCCAGAAGTGAATTGCTTGCAAGCCTGTTGGCACCGTGTACGCCTGTATGCGAACATTCCCCTGCGGCATACAGTCTGTCCACGGTCGTTCTTGCATACAAGTCTACGTCTATACCGCCCATCAAATAATGCTGACACGGGAATACGGGAATCCACTGTTTTGTGATATCGATATTTTCTTCAAGGCACTTTTCGTATATCATCGGGAAACGGTTCTTTACAAATTCAGCGTCTTTATGCGTGATATCAAGATAGAATTTTTCATTTCCCTTTGCCCTCGATTCCAGCATGATGGCATTGGAAACGACATCTCTGGGGGCAAGTTCTCCACGCTTGTCGTATTTTTCGGCGAATCTTTCACCGTCACAATTGAGTAAAACGGCACCCTCTCCACGAACGGCTTCACTTATCAAAAATCTTTCCCTGTCATTTTCGGCGGCGAATGCTGTCGGGTGGAACTGTATCAGACTGAGATTTTTAATTCTTGCACCGAGCATATAAGCAAGGGTAATGCCGTCACCCGTTGCGATAGCGGAATTGGTCGTATACTGATAGACACGTCCGATACCGCCCGATGCCATGATACAGTAATGGGCGGCGATAATCTTTGATGAACCGTCGGACAATATCAAGCCTGCCAGAAATCCGTTTTCGGCTTTTTCCAGTTTATAGAGCAGAGTATGGTCAAGTATCTCGACATTTTTATGTGTCTGAACCTGTTCGAGCAGGGTTTCAACGATAGCCCTGCCTGTGGAATCCTTGTGATGAACGATTCTGTGACGGGAATGACCTGCCTCAAGTGTCATCATTAAGTGACCGTTTTCGTCAAGGTCAAAGGCAACGCCCATTTCCTTGAGTTTCATCACGTCGTTGGGACCTTCGGAAACGAGTACTTCGATAGCCTGCAAATTATTCTTGTACTTGCCTGCAATCAGGGTATCGGCAATATGCAGCTTGAAATTGTCGTTTGACTTATCGAGAACAGCCGCCACGCCGCCCTGTGCAAGAGAGGAATTCGACAGGGTGAGTTCACGCTTGGAGATAAGCAGGACATTCACATTTTCGGGGAATTGGAGAGCCGCATAGAGTCCTGCCGCACCCGAACCCACGATTAAAACGTCATATTCTTTATTCATAAAAACCAACTTCTTTCAACAATAAAATGCTTTTCTATATTTTAACATATAATTATCCCAATAACAATATTTTTATCTTTATAAAACAAAAAATTTATGATATAATAGGGACATTCCCAATAAGAAGGTGATAGTTGATATGGAAATGCATGATAATTCGGAGAAAATACAAAGAGCATTGCTTGTCGGCATTGATACGGGAGAGTATGATGCCGAAAGCTCCATCAAAGAACTGCATGAACTTGTAGAAAGTGCGGGAGCAGAACCTGTGGCTTCTCTCATGCAGAAACGTGACAAGCCTGACGGGGCAACTTGTGTAGGTTCGGGCAGGCTTGAAGAAATAAAAGAATTCTGTGAACAGAATGAAATTGACTTTATCGTGTTCGATTTGGAGCTTACGCCCACGCAGATAAGAAATATAGAGGATTTCACGGACGTAAGGACTATCGACAGGACTATGCTTATATTGGATATATTTGCCATCAGGGCAAAGACCAATGAAGGAAAATTGCAGGTGGAACTGGCACAGTTAAAATATCTTATGCCGAGATTGTCGGGCAAAGGCAGGGAAATGTCAAGGCTTGGCGGCGGTGTCGGCACGAGAGGTCCCGGTGAAACCAAACTCGAAACGGACAAAAGGCATATCAGAAGAAAAATAGAATATCTCAAAGACGAACTTTCGAGAATTACGGACAGGCGTGAACAGCTCAGGGCAAGGCGTAAAAAAGACGGCATTATTACAGTGGCGATCGTCGGCTATACCAATGCGGGAAAATCCACTCTGATGAATACGCTCACACAGGCAGGCGTTTTATCGGAAAATAAACTGTTTGCCACGCTTGATCCGACTTCAAGGGCTTTGAAACTGCCAAACGGTGTATCCGTCATGATGATCGATACTGTCGGATTGGTAAGGCGGTTGCCTCATCATCTGGTGGAGGCTTTCAAATCCACTCTGGAAGAAGCCGCACTTGCAGATATTATTCTTAATGTATGCGATGCGTCGAGCGAAGAATTTGAACTTCATCTTGATGTTACCAATAAATTGCTTGCGGAATTGGGCTGTAATGACAGACCGATCATATCCGTATTCAATAAATGCGATTTAGTGGGAAATCCCGATGATTTGCCGGGGGGCAGGGAAACGGTCAGGATATGTGCCAAAATGGGTATCGGTATCAGCGAACTTCTCAATGCCATAGAGAAAAATTTACCCGTAAGGCTCAGAAAATTCACGCTTCTGGTACCGTTTGAAAATGCGTCCGTCATAGCGGCTTTGAGAAAATCAGGGGCTTTGCAGTCGGAGGAGTATACGGCAGACGGAATCAAAGTTGAAGCTGTTGTGGAAGAACCGTTGTGGCATTTGGCAGAGCATTATAGTATTAATTCTTAACACTTTGGTTTTGTTGACACAAGCGTTATAAAAGGATATAATGATACAAAATAGGATATAAGGGGACTTGTAATATGAGATATTTCAATTCAAGGATAGCAGAATATCGCTGTCCGACAGGTGCCGTTACATCAGGCACAAATATACATTTCAGAATCGTTTTGCCGAGAGACTGGAAATGCTCCGGTGCGTTTCTGTCCGTCAAAGACGATATCTACGGCGATACGGATATATATGCCATGTACTGGGCAGGACAAATCGGAGAAGACCATGAAAAATGGGAATGTGACGTTAAAATAGAAAAAGTCGGCTTGTACTGGTATCATTTCGGAATGGATACCGTACATGGCAGAAAATATATCATGAAAGGCGGTTTCGGTGAGGGCTATGAGGCTGCAAGCGACTGTGAACCGAGATTTCAGCTGACCTGTTATGATGCCGATTTCAAAACGCCGTCATGGCTGCCGGGCGGCATCATGTATCAGATATTCCCCGACAGATTCTGCTTTTCGGGCGAAAAGAAAAAGGGAATCTATCCCGATAAGAAACTTCAGACGGACTGGAATCAAATACCCGACTGGCAGTTCAATGAATTCGGCATGGTGACGAATTCCGATTTCTTTCAGGGCGACCTGAAAGGCATTACCATGAAACTGCCGTATCTTCAGGAACTGGGCGTTACCTGCATCTACCTGAATCCGATATTTGAAGCCTATTCCAATCACCGCTATGATACGGGCGATTATGAGACCATTGATCCCGTTCTCGGAACGGAAGAGGATTTTAAAGAACTTTGTGCAGAGGCGAAAAAGCTGGGGATCAGGATCATCAATGACGGTGTATTCAGCCATACGGGAAGTGACAGCAAGTATTTCAACCGTCAGGGCAGATATGACAGCCTTGGTGCCTACAATTCCATGTCATCACCGTATTTCACATGGTACAAGTTTATCAACTGGCCGAATCTGTACAATTCATGGTGGGGATTCGATACTCTTCCCGAAGTGGAGGAACTTTCCAATTCATTCAATGAGTATATCAACGGCGAAAACGGCATTATCCGCAAGTGGATACGAAACGGCAACAGCGGCTGGCGACTGGACGTTGCAGACGAACTGCCCGATGAATTCATTGAATATATCCGTGAGGCGATAAAAGCCGAAGATCCCGAAGCACTGCTTCTGGGCGAAGTCTGGGAAGATGCCTCCAATAAACACAGCTACGGTTCAAGGAGAAAATTCCTTTACGGAAAAGAATTGGACAGTGTGATGAATTATCCGTTCAGAAATGCGATACTCGGCTTTCTCGATTTCGGCAACGGCAAATATATGTTTGAGGATATCATGACAATAGTGGAAAATTATCCCCGTCCTGTGCTGCGTTCTCTCATGAATCATCTCGGTACGCATGACACGGAGAGGATCATCACCCTGCTTGCAGGTGAAAAACTCTACGGCAGAGGCCGTGAATGGCAGGCGAATACAAAGCTCTCTCCTGAACAGAGAGAATACGGTTTAAGACGTATGAGAGTGGCAAGCGGTATTCTGTATACACTTCCGGGCGTGCCGTGTATCTATTACGGTGATGAAGTCGGTGTGGAGGGTTATAAAGATCCGTTCAACAGGCGTACTTTCCCGTGGGGCAAGGAAGATAAAAATCTGCTGGAATGGTATAAGACTCTCGGAAAAATGCGTCATTCCTGTTCCTGTCTTTATGACGGCGATATCATGGATTACAATTCGGACGGTCAGATCATGGCGTACATCCGTTCCGATGAAAATGACAAACTCATGTGCGTGTTCAATGCGGCAGACCATGAAGTCAGATTCAGGATACCTGATGAATTCATGGGCGGAGAAACTTTCATGAATACCGTTCTTGACGGAAATGAAGTCGTCATGCAGAGAGATGACTGTGCATTCGTGAAAATCAAGACACCCAAAGAACCCGATATTCAGCCCGAACCCGTTGAACCGTCGGTAGATGAGCCTTTCACCGAAACAGCCGACATTTCCGAAACGGAAACCGCTTTTTCGGCAGCAGACTGAATCCTGTATCAAGTAAAAAAACACGGAGTCGGTATGATAGCTTGACTCCGTGTTTTTCATACTTATATTTCCTATGTAAAAATATAAGCCACTCATCAGACTAATGAATGGCTTAAACTTTGTTTGTATCCTGATAATCGCCGAAAGGCTAATATTATCTCTTTGAGAACTTTAAGAGGTGTAAAAGCCGCATTATTACTGTGTTATTGCTTTCTTTTGTTAGTTACTTGATAGTTACTGTCAATATTTCAAAAATGCTGACAACATCAAACAGACAAAATTATCAAAATCCTTTCAGCCAATACTGTACCCATAGGAAAAGAAATGTTCCTATATTCGTTATGCACCCAAACCAAAACAGAAAACTTTTCAGCTTGGTAAAAGTAAACATTCTTTTTCTGTCGTGTTCCAAATCGTATTTCAGTGATGTCAGATTCATTATATACGAATTTGTCTGACTTGCCAATTCTTCCGTAATCCCTGTTGCAGTATTTGTAAATGTGGAAATTTCCTGTGTTACAGTCGTTGAATATCTCTGACGAAATTCTTGTATCAGCCTATCTCCTTCTTTTTGGAGAGATTGACTCAACTGCTCGTTCAGGCTCTGCTGATGTTGTACTATTGCCTGCAGTTGTTCTATCTTCTCCGTCTGATGTCGGATAAAGTTTGTCTGTTCCTGCTGCTGTACGTTCCATTTTTCCGTATAATCCGCCAACACCTCTTTGAGCAGGCTGTTTTCCAACTCCTGTCGGCTCATTTCGTTTAACTGTTTCAACTGCTGCCTTGCGGGTGCAGGCTGTCCTGTTTCCATGTTGATTAAGCTCAAATATTATTGCCTCCTTTGTGTAGTTTGCTCCAAGCTTATCTCCTCTGATTGCTTTCTGCTTTGCAGGGTGCTTGAAACTGATTGTTTTTGCTGTATTCCTTGCTATTGTAACACCGTATTGATTAAGGTGCTTTTCAAATTCTTCTATTGTGGCACATTTTACAACAGCATCTGCAATAACTTCTCGTAATTCCTCTTTCCATGATGTACCGCCATTCAGAGTGATATGCTTTTCTTCTGTGCTTATTTTATCTTCTGAAGGTTTTCTGAAATCAAGTGTGGAATATCCGTATTTTTCGGCTATCTCGTTTGACAGGTCTTTCAATGCACTGTACTCGTTATTGTTCAAGTGCAGCATTTTTCCTGTGACGAATGATACACTGTTTACAATGATATGACAATGGATATGTATTCTGTCCGTATGAGTTGCTATTATGTATTCATAATCTCCAAAGGCTTTTTGTGCCAATTCTTCTGTGAGCCTTGTTGCTTCTTCGGGAGTGATATTATCCTTTGGATTAAAGCTGTGCTTGAAATGATAGTATTTCCTGCTTTTAAATGACTTTCCCTTATGAAACAGCGAACAGGTTTCCTTGAATTGTGTAGCATAATCCCTTGTATCGTCAAGGGAATGAGAAACGATAACAGCAGCCTTTTTCGGATCGGTAATATACTTGATAGCCTTTGCAGGCTTGGCTTTACAGCCCTGTCCCTTGAATAGTGGCATTTCAATCTCCTAAAATCAAATTTGTAACCTTTACGGTCATTTGGTAGATTTTTTTATAACACTCCCTGCACTCCTGCAAAGTGTTATTTATTTCCTGTTGGGTAACTTCGGAATATTCATTGATGCGGTGGGTGAGTTGGTTCAGATTATTTCCATGTCGTTTCAGTTCGGCTATCAAAGGAATATAGCCTTTGACATAGTTGATTTTCTGTTTGTTGATGGCATTGATAAGAAATTCTGTCAGCGTCAGACCACTGTGTGAAAGCTTGTATTGCAGCCTTTCATATTCCTCATCGGATAATCTGACGGACACATTATGTGAGCGTTTACGCTTCATAGCAGGACTCCTTTCACGGGGGCTTGGGGGTGGAACCACCAACGAGGTAGTAAAATGGCTTGCCATTTGCGTACCTCGCTATTATCAAAAGTCAGACTTATCCTGTGGCAAGCCATAGTTAAAATACCTTTAGGAAAAGAAAATATGTTTTCTTGGTCTGACTTTTGAACAGCGTAGCTTTTTTTCTCTTCAGGTAGTCAAGGTTGCAACATTGTCTGTATAGAGATTTTTTGCAATATTGCAAGATTGCACATTTTTCTATTACAGACAATGTTGCAATGTTACTCTTTCGGTAATTGCCAATACCAGACATTTTCTCGTCTGATAGATTTTACACCTAAATTCTTTTTTGCCTGATTGAGTGTGCGTTCCGATATGTTTCTGAGTTTTGCCCTTTGCTGTATCGACTTTTGCTGTACTGTGTTGCCGTCTGCAAGTTCATCTTTCAACAGATTTTCTGCCTGTTCCAACTTGGAAACAGTGCTTGTTCCGTTGAGCAGATCGTCAACGGAAATATCATACTTTCCGATAAAATGAAAGCCTGTTTCCTTGTTGAGTTCAAAGGCAATCGGTTCTCCCTCCGGTGCAAGACTGCTTTTGATTTGTGCCATAACTCTGATGGTGGGATTATCCTTTATTCTTCCGACAAGCAATACACTTCTTGCCGATGCAGGAATGTCAATAGAGCCTAATCCTCTGTAAGAAGATTTCATTCCCATTTGGGATATACGGAGGAATATCATATATAAAATTAAATGATGGATTACAAAAGTTTGGAGGTTTTAATTTAGAAAGCGTTGATATTTATAGATCGCCCGGAAGTA
>CAMHPW010000035.1 GCA_946187095.1 uncultured Clostridia bacterium
ATGAAACAGGAATTTTCTCAATATGGGTATATTTGTCCATATTTTGAGTAGCAGACATCCTTGTTTAACCTGAATGGGCAAGAAGTCCCCCGCCTCTAAGCGAAGCGTAGGCGGGGGAGTATGTCACTGTGCAATCAGCAGTGTGATAACGGTAAGTAAATGAAAAAGTCCGCAAAATGTCATGAAAGACACTTTGCGGATTTTTGATTTGCTAATTGTTTTTGGCATGGTGGAATGTCGGAACGGTATCGGCGATCAACTGTTCCACTCTGTCAGCCTGATTTCTGTGGGCGGCTGTATAGAGTCTTGAAAGATTTTTCAGGAACATATCATTGTCAAATTCAATGGGCTTGCCAATATATATTTTTTTGTTATCCGTTTTTGTAATGCCTTCTTCATTCAGAAGAAGTTCTTCATAGAGTTTTTCACCGGGGCGTAAGCCTGTATATTCTATCTTGATATCTTCATCGGGCTTGAATCCCGAAAGACGTATGAGATTTTCGGCAAGCACTCTGATTTTGACAGGTTCGCCCATGTCGAGAATGAAGATTTCACCGCCTTTTGCAAGACTTCCTGCCGTCAGCACAAGTGATACGGCTTCGGGGATCGTCATGAAATAACGGATAATATCGGGATGTGTGACGGTAACGGGACCGCCTGAACGAATTTGTTCTTTAAAGAGCGGAATAACGGAACCGTTGGAACCAAGCACATTTCCGAATCTCACGGCAACGAAATTGGTATTTTTACTTCTTTTATCCATCATCTGAATGATCATTTCACAGATACGCTTTGATGCACCCATGATATTCGTAGGATTCACGGCTTTGTCCGTTGATATCTGGACGAAGTTCTTTACATGGTATTTATCGGCAACTTCGGCTAATTTAAGAGTGCCGAAAACATTGTTTTTCACGGCTTCTTCGGGATTGTTCTCCATGAGGGGAACGTGTTTGTGTGCAGCGGCATGAAAGACAACATCTATATTTTTATGTTTAAAAATATGTTCAAGTTTCTTTTTGTCACGCACAGATGCGATCTGCACTTCAAAAGAAAGGTCTTTGCCGTGTTTGCGGATAAGCTCCTGCTGAATGTCATAGGCATTGTTTTCGTATATATCGAGAATGATAAGATGTTTGGGATTGAGACGGGCGATCTGCCGGCAAAGCTCCGAGCCGATCGAGCCGCCGCCGCCTGTTACGAGAACAGTCTGACCAATGATATATTTGCCGTATTTTTCGGTATCGAATACAACAGGTTCTCTGCCAAGCAGATCTTCCACTTCGACTTGTCTGATCGTGGAAGTGATGGATGCACCCGAAGTCATGAGATTGTACATACCGGGAATGATCTTCACTTCACAATGCGTATCGGCACATATATCGAGGATTCTCTTTTTATCGGCAACACTAATCTGAGAGATCGTGAAAAGTATTGCCTGAATGTCGTTTTCATAGCAAAGCTGGGGGATATCCTCTGTCGTTCCTGCAACTTTGATGCCTGCAATACGTCTGTGAAGTTTTTCTTTGTCATCATCGACAAGGCAGATGGGGATATATTCATTCCATGCGGCTTTGGAAAGCTCCGTCAGAACGGAAAAAGCCGTTTCGCCTGCACCGACGATCAGAAGCCGTTTGCTTGCTTTTCCGGCAAGGTTACGCCGTTCAAGGATTTTATTGAGCCGGTAGATGATCCGGAACATGATGATCAGCAGGGCGGACATCATAGCGAATGTGATGTAGATTCTTGAACCGAAATTAAGATCACTGTACCATATGCCTGCAGTCATGGTGCAGGACATGAAAGCCAGATTTGCTGTGAGAGCGGCGATCAGTGCATAGAAAAAATCTTCTATATCGGCATAGCTCCAGAGTTTGTCATAGAGCCTGAAAATCAAAAATACAGCCGAAAAGCATATATTGACGGCTAACAGTCCGAGAAAGAATGCATTTTCCTGACCTCTGAGGGAAAATGTATTCTTATTCACGGCGAATGATATATAGAAAGAAATATTCCACAGGATAAAGTCCGAGATAAACAGGACACTCCGCCGGTTGTTTCCAAAAATAGTGTTCATAGAAAAATCTGTCCTTTTTGAAGTATAAGCAGATTATACTACATTGTGACGAAAAAAACAATAAAAATATTTTTATGACTTATTCTTCCTGATATGTATGGTCGCAGACCTCTTTGATCTTTTCCTGCAGTTTCAGGAAATCTTCAAAGGCGGCAGGCTTGTTGTTGGGATTTCTGAGAAGTGCCGCAGGGTGAAGGATCGCCATCATGAGTACACCGTTTTTTTCAAAGAATATGCCGTGTTCTTTTGTGATCTTGAAATCGGGCTTGATGATCTTGGTAGCGGCGATCCTTCCGAGACATACGATGATTTTCGGTCTCAGGATACGGAATTGTTCCCTGAGCCACCGGATACACATATCCTGCTCTTCGGGCAGGGGATCACGGTTCTGGGGCGGTCTGCATTTGACGATATTGGCAATATAGATATTTTTCTTTCTGTCGAGATCGACAGCCGCCAGCATTTTATCAAGAAGCTGTCCGCCTCGTCCGACAAAGGGTTCACCCTGTAAGTCCTCATTTTCACCGGGACCTTCACCAATGAACATGACTTCGGCATCATCAACGCCTGTACCGAAAACGACATTGGTTCTTGTGGAGCAAAGTCCGCATTTCTGACAGTTGACGCATTCTTCACGCAGCTTTGCAAATTCTTCATTTTTAGCCATAAAAAATAACCTCGCTTTAGCAAAAAAATATCTTTTTGTCATGTGTCTGCAAAAAATATACCGCACGGGCGGTTTCGGGATATGTGTAAGGCATATTCGCCGTATTGTTCAGATAAAATTCTGCACTTCGGTTGTCACCCATGACAAGATAGGTAACGCCCAGAATATAGTTGCAGTGCATTGTGAAATATTCGTTCCACAATTCAGGAGTGCAGTGTTCATAAGACAGATACTGTCTTGCAAGGAAATTCAGTTTCAGGATGGTATCCTTGTTGTTTTCGGAAAGTCCGCTGAAATCAAGGGAATAAAATGCTGTTTCCAGACGGAACATTTCCGCAAGATGACGGTATTCGTCTTTTTCGAGAATGAAAAGCTCACGGCTTGTCTGAAGTTCACTGATAAGTCTTTCCCAAAAATATGTACAGTTCTGAAAGTCCTTTTTTTTGCCTGCTACGGCAAGATTCAGGAGCAGATATTTCATTTTATAGGAATTGCTGCTTTTATCGACCAACGGTGATATCTGCATGAGGAGTCTTTCGGATTCATCCGGTTTTTCATGAGCCGCCAGTCCGAAGATCAGATTGAGGAGCACATCAAGTTTTTTCCTGCCGGCACATCTTCCGGCAACAGTCTTTTGTTCTCCGGAAAAGCCGCTGATATCATAATGACAGCGTTTGAGAGTTTCTTTATACAGTTTCGGCACAGAGATCAGGAGCATTGTGAAGCCAATGCCCGAAACGATGATAAGTCCTGTGCCGACAGGCAGGGGAGCAGTAAAATAGCCGCCTTGTATGATAATTGCAATACCGGTCAGACAGGTTGCGGCTGCACTGATCAGCATTGCTGCAGAGGAACGGAATGCAAACAGCATATGTTTTTCACTTCTTTCGATCAGGAATGAGGATCAGGGAACGGTAACTGTTTCACGTTCCCCGATCCTCATTTTCCGTTTTCAATTTTCAATTTTTTACATTCTGCCTGTAGATTTCATGTAGAATACAAAGCCAACGATAACGAGCATGATAATGACTGCACCAATGGTGGAGGCACAGCCGCCGCCACGATAAGGCGGTCTGCTGTAAGTTCTTCTGTATCCGGAAGGTCTGTAGCCTCCGGTATGGCGGGGAGGGGGAGGCGGGGGAGGCGGTCTGTGCCCTACGCCACGGGGCGGCGGTGGTCTGTGACTTCCTGAGGGAGGGGGCGGCGGTCTGTGTCCTCCGCCCATGGGCGGTCTTGGCGGTCTGTTCATAAGATCATCTCCGTAAAAATATTTCTTTAGCCTGCCGACCGTTGCGTAAAATTTCACACTTCAGTTCATCAAGGCTTTCAAACCGTTTTTCCTGTCTGATAAATTCCGTCAGACGTATATGGATGTGTTCGTTATAGAGGTCACGGCCTTTATAATCGGGCATCCATGTTTCTATGATAATATTATCCGAGCCGACACTCGGTTTTATGCCGATATCCGTGACACCGCAGAAAATTTTTCCGTCAACGGTGACTTCCGAGGCGTATACGCCGAATTTCGGGCATACAAGCCCTTCGGGAAAAATTTGATTGAGAGTAGGTGTTCCCCAAGCCCTGCCGAGCCGTCTGCCGTGAACGACAGGGAGATTAAAACCGTATTTTCTGCCGAGCATGGCATTCGCCGAAGTGATATCGCCGTCAGCAATGCACTTTCTGATACGGGTGGAACTGATGGGAATATCTTCATAAAGTATCTGTCTTTGTGAAGAAGTGCTGATCCCGATATCACTGCAAAGGTCTTTGAGGACATTTCTGTTGCCGAGGGCACATTTCCCGAAATGATAATTGAATCCGCATACGGCGTGTCCGGCATGGAAACAGTCTTTCAAAACATACGACACGAAATCTTCGGCAGTGATATCCTTGATTTCCGTGAAGTCGATAAGATAGACCTGATCGATACCCATTTCTTCAATGATCTTGAGTTTTTCACTGATGGTGATGACACCCTCCACTTTTTCATTGAAAAGAATTTTCCGGGGACTTTGCAGGAGTGTGAAAACCGTCGGGACAAGATTGTTTTTTCGTCCAAAATCCAAGGCATCACTAATGACAGCCCTGTGACCGAGGTGAATTCCGTCAAAGTAGCCCAATGCAACGGAAGTAGGTTGTTTGGAATAGGCAAGCTGTTTTATAATTTTCACTGTCAAATATCACTCCGCATTAAAATTTCTTTTCAAATTCAAGTTCGCCTGTCTGAGCGTTCACCGAGCCCAAACCCAGAAAAATATCACCGTGATAGATACGGTATAAAGTGCCGTTTGTTTTATCCGAAATGCCGTTGAGTCGGGAAAGAGATAAACTTCCGCCGTTTGAGAAACGGAATGCCTGTTTATCTGTGATGTGAATATCGGTCAGATGTGTGAAAAGGCTTTCAACAGGCTTGATATAGGGCATGATGCCATCTTCACCGAGTTCACGGACTTTTTGCAGAAGAATTGCCTGTGATTCATCAAATCCGCAGGCTTTTGTGCGTCTTAAAGCTGTCATGGTACAAAGCGTATGCAAAGCCCTTCCCATGTCATCGCATATTACCCTTATGTATGTACCCTTTGAGCAGGATATCTGCAATTGGCCGCTTTGAGTGCTTTCGTCAAAATCGAGAAGTTCGAGTTTTGAGATGGTGACAGGTCGGGCTTCTCTCTCGACTTCAATGCCCTTTCGGGCAAGTTCGTAAAGCCTTATGCCATTCTTTGAAACAGCCGAATACATCGGCGGTTTTTGAAGGATATCTCCACGAAAATTCGGGAGTATGCTTTCAATGTCGGATTTTTGGATATCAGAAGGACATTGATCAAGGACTTTGCCTGTAATGTCAAGGGTATCTGTTGCTAATCCGAACTGAAAGGAACAGATATATTCCTTGTCGGTATCGGGCAGATAATTAACTGTTTTTGTAGCCGTACCCAAAAGGATCGGCAACACGCCCGTTGCCATCGGATCGAGAGTGCCTGTATGACCTGTTTTTTTCTCGTGCAGGGATTTTCTGACGACTGCGACTACATCAAATGATGTGAAATCCGTCGGCTTATCTACGATCAGTATGCCGTTCATAAAGCTGCACCTGCTGCAAGGATAACTTTTTCCCTGACTTCTTCGGCAGTACCTGTGACAGTGCAGCCTGCAGCGGCTTTATGACCGCCGCCGCCGAATGCTGCACATACAGCCGATACGTCTTTTTCGCCCGATGAACGCATGGACACCCTGAAATTGCCGTTATCCTTTTCACGAATGGTAATGCCGATCACAACACCTTCGATTTGTCTTGGCATACCCGAAATGCCTTCCGTATCGTCATCACTTGCACCCGATTTTTCCATCATTTCCTTTGTAATGAATATCACGGCGATCTTTCCGTCATAGTGATAAGTCAGAGAATTCAGTGCAAGCCTTTCTATTTCAAGTCGTTCACGGCTTTTGGTATCGAACATGAGTTTGTTGATAAAAAATCCGTCTGCACCGCATTCTATCATTTCAGCCGCCATTTTGTAGGATTCCGCACTTGCATTGGAATACTTGAAACAGCCTGTGTCCGTTGCGATTCCTGTAAATATGGCATTGGCAATATTTTTATCAATGGGAATGTTCATGGCATTGATCACTTTTTTGACGATCTGTGCACAGGCACCTGCATTCGCATCGACAATTCCGTATTCCGCATAGCCTGTATTGGACGGGTGATGGTCTATGCATAAATTGACTCTATTTTTGTATTGTATCAGTTTATTTCCGAAAAGCTGTGTATCGGCTAAATCGACTGTTACAATATATTCGGGCTGAAATTCCTGTGCGGAAAAATCATTTGTGATATAGCTGTATTTTGTCGGGATATCGTCACTGCATACGGGTATGACGGTTTTACCGATTTTTCTGAGGGCATAGGCAAGGGCATAGCCCGAACCGATCGCATCACCGTCAGGGGAACGGTGCATCAAAATCAAAATATTGTCGGCATTGTGCAGGAATTCCGCACATTTTTCAAATGTCACTGTTTTCATTATCATTTTCCTCACTGTATTCTATACTGTTCAAAAGCCTTGCAATATTGGCACTGTATTCAATGGAATCCGTTGCCTCGAAGGCAAGGGCAGGGGCGAATCTGAGTTTGAGCCTGACACCGAGTTCATGGCGGATAAAGCCCTGTGCATTTTTGAGGGCTTTCACGGCAGTTTTAGCCGTTTCAATGCCGTTCATGGAACTGATATAAATTTTGCAGTAGGAAAGGTCGTGAGCCATTTCACATCTTACGATACTGATAATGCCGTCATGCAGACGGGGGTCTTTCATTTCTCTTAAAATGGCTGCAAGCTCTCTCTGTATATCTTCGGACATTCTGTCCGCTCTGTAATTTGGCATAAATTATCCTCCGTTTAATGTTAATGTGGAATGAGGAGTGCGGAATGTGGAATATTTTTCATTCCTCATTCCTAAATCCTCATTTAATCAGTTTTGTGTTTCTGTAATATTGTACAGCGGAAATATCGGCATTTCCCGAAAGGTAGTGCCTGATAAATGCATAGACATAGGCCTCTCTGCCTTTGATGGAAACGACAGCACCTTCGGGGGTGTCGAGCCATTCGCCGCCTGAATTGGCTATGATCAGAAATCCGAAATAAGAGGCGGCTTTTTCGGCAATTTTGCTTTCGGCAATGTCAAAGACATTTTTGTTGGCAATACCCCTTTTGAAAGCGTCAAGCACTTCTTCCAATGCACCGATAGATTTTTCCTGACCGTCAAGCTCCACACCGAAAGAAATCCTGACCATCTGAATAAAATCAAGTGCATTTCCGAGCATAACGAGTTCAAAAGTCGCAAGGTCGGTATTGCCGGCTTTGATGAGTTCATATTGTTTTTGATAAAAATCTTCAAGTTGGACAATGTCTGCCGAATAGTCGATTGCCCTGCCCGATTGATTATCAAGCCGTTTCATATCACATCACCGCTTTCATTTGTATTCTATCCACTATGATATCATACTTTTCAAAAATTATCAATTAAAATTCTTGATTTGCTTGACAAAAGATAATGTGTTATGTTAATATTTTTTTAAGAATAACGTAAGGAGTGGCGGCAAATGGAAGAAAAAATAGCAGAATTGCAGTCACAGATAGAGGAACTGAAAAAACTGGTAGGTGTTCAGCCTGAACCTGAAAAGCCCAAGAAAAGAATGAGAAAACCCGATACAAGGCATTGGGAAGGCATACCCGAACCCAAGCATGATCTCCCGACCAAGCAGGAACTTCAGCCCGAACTTGAACCGGAACCCGAGCCGGAAAAAGACCTGATGACACGCATGGGTAAAATGGAAGATGATATCAAGGAAATCAAAAAGCAGCTCAAGGAAATGGGTTATGTACAGAGAAATATGGAAGATGATGTCAGACGTTTGAAACAGCATTATCCGTTTGATTTTCTTTAACTGAAAGGAGATAACGTATGGAAGAACAAATCATAGAATTGCAGGAACAGACAAAATTGCTCGAACAAATCAGAGATTTGCAGGAACAGGTAAAAATGCTGGAAGAAATCGTAGGCGTTCCGAAACACAGAAGAATACAAAAATCCGCAAGACATTGGGAAGGTCTGCCCAAGGTAAAGCCCGGAGCGTTGCCCCAATCCGAAAAGGATATCAGACAGCGTTTGTCGGACATAGAGCGTGACATGGCGGGATTAAGAGAAGATATACACAGAATATGGAATAACAGCAGTTTCCAAGTTTTGAGAAAATAAAAGAGTGAATTACTCTCCGAAAAGAT
>CAMHPW010000036.1 GCA_946187095.1 uncultured Clostridia bacterium
GGTCACGATGACAACGCCCATGATATTGCTCTGGTTGGTATAATAGATCGGTCTTGCGGAAATATATCTGTCATGCTCATAGACTCCCTCAATGGTACTTCTTGCAAAATAAGTCGAGTTTTCGATCGTCTGCTTTACGATATCGGAAGCGAATGCCTTTTCGGGAGATATCCTGATATTTTCCGTTGAGCATACTGCCATGACAGGGATCGCATCCGTATTGGTCACGATGACATCCACACCGACATCATCTGCATACAGTGTAAGAAGTTCCTTGACTGTATCAAGCTGGCTGATATATAATTTTTTGCCGACACTGCCGAAGGATGACGGTTCCATCGTGGAATGCCTTCTGATAAAGCTGACAACATTGTCCGCCCTGCTGTCGAGGACCTGTCTTTTTTCATTCGACCAGTAATTGGTGATCGTCAGCGTCAGTATCGTTCCGAGTATCAGGAAACTGAAAAATACGATCAGCACACTGACGTTCATGTATTTTCTGAAGATGGATTTTTTTGAATAAATTTTACTTTTTGGTTTCAAATTTATAACCTACTCCCCATACAGTCTTGAGTTCCCATTTGTCCGATATGCCTTCGAGTTTTTCTCTCAGACGCTTGATATGCACATCCACTGTTCTTGAATCACCGTAATAGTCGAAGCCCCATACTTCATCAAGGAGCTGATCTCTTGTGAACACCCTGTTGGGATTGCTTGCAAGATGATAGATCAGTTCCATTTCTTTGGGAGGGGTATCGATCTGTCTGCCGTCCACACGAAGCTCATAATTCGTCATATTGATCACAAGCCTGTCATAACGTACTTCCTTGAGTTTGCTTTCGGTTTTTGTTTCCGTTTCGGTCATGCCCGATGTACGTCTCAAAACAGCCTTGATCCTTGCAACGACTTCCTTTGTTTCAAAGGGCTTCACGATATAGTCATCCGCACCGAGTTCAAGACCGAGGACTTTGTCAAAGACTTCACCCTTTGCCGTCAGCATGATAATAGGACATTGTGAGGTCTTTCTGATCTCCCTGCAGACCGTCCAGCCGTCAAAGACAGGCAGCATGATATCCAGCATGACAAGATCAGGCTTTTCCGTTTTGAATTTGGTGATCGCCTGTCCGCCGTCATTGGCAATGACAACATCAAATCCCTCTTTTTCGATATACAGCCTTAAAAGCTCACAAATGTTGATATCATCATCAACTACTAATATTTTTCCCATACTCATTTTCTATCGCACCTTTCTGATATATGCTTTGTCTATTATAACATATTTTTTTGTCTTATGCACTAATTTTTTAAAAATTTTTCGGAATTCGGAAGTGACCGGAAATTCTATGATCATCTGGCATAAAAATCTATATAACTCTCAAATTAACGTCATCATAGTATTAAAATAATCCAATTTTTACTAAAAATGGATTTTTTTGACTTTTTTGAAAAGTCAGCTTTTTATCGAAATTTGTCGAATGTGTGTTTTGAACGACAAAATTGTACAGAAAAAGAATTGATTCCCAAAAATACAAATTTTTTTTGAAAAACTCTTGACATTTAATGGAAGATATTGTATGATAGATACAGTAAATATATCCTATGAAATATAAATATGGGGAGGTTGTTGTTATGAAAGTGATCGGATGTGTGAGACCTGTTGATAAACTCGGAAGACTCGTTATGCCGTCTGATATCAGAAAGGCTCTTAATATCACCAGCGGTGAGGATTCCATTGAATTTTTCCTTGAGAATGACAGCGTTGTTATCAAAAAATATCGTCCGTGCTGCGTATTCTGCAGATCAAATGAAGACCTTGTTGAATATAAGAATCAGTCCGTATGCCTCAAATGCCTTGAGGAACTCAAAAAATAAAATGCCTGTTCCATGACAGAAATTAGGATTGTCGCTTGAACGTGACAATCCTTTTTGCTGACTTTATAAAAAATTTTGAGAAGGGTGAAATTATGTTGAAAAATAAAGTGGCAGTGGTGGGAGTGACGGGAAGCATAGCGGCATATAAATCCGCACAGCTTGTCAGCGATCTGGTGAAGGAGGGCTGTGAAGTCCATGTCATCATGACGAAAAATGCGTTGAATTTCATCAATCCCATCACGTTTGAAACGCTCACGGGCAGAAAATGCCTTGTAGATACGTTTGACAGGAATTTTGAATACAGCGTGACGCACGTTTCCCTGTCGCAGAAAGCGGATGTATTCATGATAGCCCCTGCTTCTGCCAATATCATTGGTAAAATTGCCAACGGCATTGCGGATGATATGCTTTCGACAATGGTGATGGCGGCAAAATGTCCTGTATTAATAGCCCCTGCCATGAACAAATATATGTTCATGAATTCCATTGTGCAGGAGAATATCGAAAAACTCAAAAGACACGGCTATCAGATCATATCGCCTGCTGTAGGCAGACTTGCCTGCAATGATACGGGTATCGGCAAACTGCCCGATGTAGATGTGCTTATGGAACACATCAGGCATGAAATTGCCAATGAGAAAGATTATAAAGGATTGAAAGTACTTGTCACGGCAGGACCTACACAGGAATCTCTCGATCCTGTAAGATATATCACGAATCATTCCACGGGTAAAATGGGTTATGCCATCGCACAGGCGGCAAGTGAAAGAGGGGCACAGGTCACTCTTGTCAGCGGGGAAGTGAATATCAAGCCGCCGCTCTTTGCACAGCTTGTCAAAGTGAAGTCAGCGGAAGATATGTTCCATGCCGTGAAAGAGAATTTGTCCGAAAGTGATGTCATTATCATGGCAGCGGCTGTGGCAGACTATACGCCTGATACCTACAGTGACCAAAAAATAAAGAAAAGTGACAGCGATATGTCCGTCTCTCTGAGAAGAACGCAGGATATTTTGAAATATGCAGGTGAAAATAAAAGAGATAAGCAGGTGATATGCGGCTTTTCAATGGAAACGGAAAATCTGCTTGAAAATTCCAGAAAAAAATTGGAAAAGAAAAACTGTGATATGATAGCGGCAAACAGTATCAAAGAAAAAGGTGCCGGATTCGGCACCGATACGAATGTTATTACGCTTATCACAAAGAATGACGTTTATGAACTGCCCATCATGTCAAAATATGATGCTGCCAATGTCATTCTTGACAGAATCGGGAAAATCAGGAATTAGGAATGAGGAGTGAGGAATGAGTTTGGCAGACAGTTTTTTTCTAAAAACCGGTGTTTATGATAATTGCACATTCCTCATTCCTCATTCCTCATTGTTCATTGATTCTCATCATGGCGACAAGACCGCCACGTTTGCCGCCGCTTGCACGGTGGGAATATAAAAGACCGCTGTTGCATTTGGTACAGACATCGCTGATGGATATATTGATGCTGAGAAGTCCTGCTTCCAGCAGCATACGCCTGTTTGTTTCCTTGAGGTCTATCATGTATTTGCCGTGACCGAGATTTCTGGTGAAATAGGCAGGCTTCAATTCCGTCAGTGAGGCGAACTGTTCATACACGGGCGTATCGACTTCATAGCAGCAAAAGCTGATGGCAGGACCGATCACACAGATGATATCAGAGGGATCACAGCCGTATTGTTCGGTCATGACTTCGACAGTGGCTTCACCGATCTTGCCGACAGTGCCTTTCCAGCCTGCATGGGCAAGGGCAATGACTTTTTTTTCGGGATCGGCAAAGAAAAGCGGCGTACAGTCGGCATAATGTGTCACAAGCGTGACATTGGGTTCATTGGTGACAAGTGCATCAACGCTTGGCATATCGTGTTCACGATATATGCCGATACCGCAGTCGGCTTTCGTGATATACCTGACGTTTGTATGATGGTCTTGCGAGGAGCTGACAAGTGTGGTATAATCAAAGCCGGCGGCTTTGCAGAAAATTTTGTAATTTTCGGTGACGTTTTCGGAAACGTCACCTCTTTTGAAGTTGAGATTCATGGATTTGAATTCGCCTGTACTGATACCGCCGATTCTGGTGGAAAAGGCATGGTGAACGAAATCAAGCTGTGAAAGCGGCGGAAAAGTGAGAAAGCCTACGCCGTCAACGAAATTAAGGTCCGTATTTTTGCTTTTAAATATCATGATGAAAACCTCTGGGAAAATTTTTTTGAAAGGGAACGGATATGTATGATAAAGATATTCAATAAGAGAAAGCTGTTCGGGGAACATATTCCGCCAAGCTGTGAATACTGCAGATTCAACGCAAAAAACAATGACGGCAAATCGGGATGTGCATACGGTACAGTCGGGGATACCTGTAAAAAGTATGAATATGATCCTCTGAAAAGAGAACCAAGAACTGCACCGGCACTTCCGGAATTTACCGCCGATGATTTTACGCTGTGAGTGGAATTATGCCTTTTCCTCTGCGAGAGCTTCCGCAGCAAGCTCGATGACTGCCGTACAGTGCGGGCAGCGGGTTGCAGCGATGTCGATCTCGCTGATGCAGAAGGGACATTTCTTTGTAGTAGGAGCTGCTTCGGGTTCGTCTTTTTTCTTCTTCGGGAGAGCCATGAGCTTGTTGAAAGCCTTGACGATCGCAAAGATGATAATTGCCATGATGAGGAAGTTGATGATGGCAGCAACGAAATTGCCGAAACTGATAGGACCTAAATTGAGAGCCTGAGTAGCCTTTGTGAAGTCAGGCTGACCTGTTTCTGCATTGATGAAATCCTGACCGGAAACTGTGCCTACGAGCCAGCCGACTGCAGGCATGATGACATCATTACAGAGAGATGTAACGATGCTGTTGAAAGCACCGCCGATGATCACACCGACTGCAAGATCAAGGACATTACCCCTCATGACAAACTCTTTGAATTCATTGACAAGTTTACCCATTGTGATATCTCCTTTCTTAAAAATTTACCTGCATATTATAGCATACTTTGCCACAATCGTAAATAGGTTTTTAAAAATTTACAAAATTTTTTATTTATGCCGAATCAAATCGTCTTATGTTACTCTTCGGCAGGGAAGATCCTTTTTTCTGCTTTCTGCACGCTGCTTTTGATGATATCAAGATATTTCAGTGTTTTCATTCTGTAGTATATTTTTTCGGCAAGATCGCCGTAATCTATTTTGTCATCGTTCTCGTCAATGCGGATATAGTTGGTACCGAATTGTTCGGTCATTTTCTCGTCAAGCTCGGAATTGGCGGGAGTGCGGCAGATCACAATATATTTGCTGATGTTCTGGTGTGAGATGACCGATGACACAGAACTGATATACTTGGTGACGTTGGGATAATCATTGTTTCCGAGAAAGATGACCGAAAGGCTGTCCCTGTATTTTTCGGAAACTTCCAATGTTACTTTTGCACCTGAAAGTATTTTTATCTCCTCACCGCTTTCATCACGTCTGAAAAGAAAAGTGCCGTCATAGCTTTCTTCATCTTCCACGATGGGACGGGAAAGAGTTCCGGAAATATTGTTGACAGTGACTTTTCCAAGGGAGACGGACTGCTGGGTGCTGAATACGACAGGAGTATTGTCAATGGTCTTCAGCCTGATTTCTGCCGGTTCATCGCTTGAAGCAGGCATGACAAAACGCCGGGCGGTGAATATCGTTTCGACACCGATCCTTGCCATGATGGTTTCAAACGGTTCGTTGTGTACCTCAAAATTGGACACAGGGATATCAAGGGTTTGTCCGGTGATCCCGGGATATCTCTGAAGCTGGTTGTTCAGGGAAGTAAAAAGTTCGGCGTTGATGATATTATGGAGGTTACGGGCAAGCACGCCGTCGCCGCCGTATTCATCGGAGTACAGCACGATGCTGCTGAAGCTCTTATTCATGGATGCCTGTACCTTTGCAATATTCCGGGAAATGGTGTGTTCCTCTTCATAATTGTATTCGCTGTTCTGTTGGTAGCCGGGATGAAGAAAATTTTGCAGTTTGTTATCATTGTACAGCATAAAAAGAAATAAAGCGACAAGAAGTATTGCCACTACAGTAATGATAACGTGTCCCAGATTGAGTTTTCTTTCCAAAAAAAATCCCTCCCAATGATCATAAGCATATGATAGTACAACTTTCGGACTTTGTCAACAAGTGGTTTATATTCACTTATTTTCATCGGGAATCTATTGACAAAACAAATAGGAATCATATATAATATTCCGAAAAAGGAGATGATATTTCATGGAAAGAAAAAGATCACGGGAACATCTGAAAAATGTGCTGATGACGGCATTGTTTGCAGCCATGATATATGTTGTGACATCGTTTGTGAAAATACCGACCTATCAGGGATATATCCATGTCGGTGACGGCATCATGTATCTGGCGGCGGCATTATTGCCCATGCCCTATTCCATAGCGGCTGCAGCCATCGGCGGCGGTCTGGCGGATTATTTGTCAGGCTTTGCCGTATGGGTAGTGCCGACTGTCCTGATCAAATCCATTGAGGCAGCCCTGTTTACTTCCAAAGAGAATAAAACGGTCAGCAAGCATAATATGATTGCTGTTGCCCTTTCCTCTGTCGTGTGCATGGCAGGGTATTATCTGGCAGAAGGGCTGATCTATGGCAATTTCATTTCGGCACTGGCGAGCATACCGACCAATTTCATACAGGCTGCGGGAAGTGCCGCCCTGTTTGTATTTATGGGAATGTCGCTTGACAAGACAGGAATCAGGAAAAATCTGTGACAGCATATAAAAACTTGACATGGCTGTGAAAATATTATATAATTTCATTGTCTGAAACTTCAGAAGAATGATTGGTGTTGATATGAAGATCTGTTTGCTGTGTTCGTCTGGCGGTCATTTGCAGCATTTGTATATGCTCAAAACATTCTGGTCAAAGCATGAACATTTCTGGGTGACGTTTGACAAGGAGGATACAAGAAGTATTCTTGAAAATGAAAATATCTTTGCCTGCTGTTACCCGACAAACAGAAGCATCAGAGCAATGCTTCGGAATACACTATTGGCATGGAAGGTACTGCAAAGGGAAAAGCCCGATATCATCATTTCATCGGGTGCTGCTGTTGCAGTACCCTTTTTCTATGTCGGAAAGATGTTCGGGATCAAAACAATGTATATAGAAGTCTTCGACAGGATCAGCAGACCGACTCTCACAGGCAGACTGGTCTATCCTGTTTCGGATCAGTTCATCGTGCAGTGGGAGGAAATGAAAAAATTCTATCCCAGAGCGAAAAATTTAGGAAGTATATTCTGATATGATATTTGTAACAGTAGGTACGCATGAACAGCCGTTTGACAGGCTTGTTCGGTGCATTGACAGGCTGGCAGAGGAAAAGATCATCAATGACGAATTTGTCATTCAGACGGGAGCTTGCAGATATATCCCGCAATTCTGCGAATACAGGCAGTTTTTCACTTACAGCGATATGATACGGTTCATTGAAAATGCAAGGATCGTCATTACTCACGGCGGTCCGTCAAGCTTCATGCCAGCACTTGAAATGGGCAAAATTCCTGTTGTTGTTCCCCGACAGAAACGCTTCGGTGAACATATCAATGACCATCAGCTTGATTTCGTGAAACGCTTTGCCCGAATACAGCAAAATATCATCTTTGCGGAAAATGACAGTGAGATCAGAAATGCTGTCCTCCACTATGATGAACTTGTGAAAAATATGCCTAAAAAATTCATTTCGCATAATGCGGAATTTACCAAAAATATAGAACGTCTTGCTATGGAGCTTCTCAAATGAAAGAGATCACTGTGATAGTGCCTGTATATAATGCAGATAAATATATCAAAACCTGTATGGATTCTCTTTTGTCACAGACTGTGAAAGAGAAAATGGAAGTGATTGTTGTCAATGACGGTTCGGAAGATGACAGCGGCAGGATCATTGACAGATATGCTGCCGAACATGAGCATTTCAGAGTGTTTCATGTGAAACACAGCGGCGTTTCCCATGCCAGAAATCTCGGTCTTGACCATGCCCAAGGCAAATATATTGCTTTTATCGATTCGGATGACTATGTCGAAAATGACCACTTTGAAAGCCTGCTGAAAAACTTTGATGGTGATTTAATATGCGGCGGCTTTACGGCTGAATATGAAAATAAACGGATTCCACATATTTGCAAAACAAAAACAGAGTTTTTCGGGGAGGATATCATCAGGGAATTCCTCAAAGAGAATATGATGTCGCCTGTCGTTGCAGATAAGCTGTTTTTGCGTGAGAAAACAGGAAATCTGCGTTTTGATGAGACCTTGTCAATGGCAGAGGACAGGCTTTTTTTATTTGAATATCTTCAAAAGACCAGTCATGTCAAGATCATTCCGTTGGGGAAATATCACTATGTCATGAATGAAAATTCCGCCTGCCGACAGACTTTTGATGAAAGAAAATTCGGTTCTCTCGAAGTCTGTCAAAAAATAACCGCTGATATCCGTGAAAAATATCCATTGCTTTTTCCGTTTGCAAAAAGCAGTGAAATTGACATGAGATGCCGTGTTTACGGCGAAATATATGCCTTCGGCTTATCGGAAAAATACCGTGAAATTTTCCTGAAACTCAAAAAAGAAATCCATGATTTCCG
>CAMHPW010000037.1 GCA_946187095.1 uncultured Clostridia bacterium
TGAGCAAATTTCTGATTTTTTGTGAAACTGCACAAATATTGCAATTCCCAACCCCTCCGTCAAAAATTGACAATTAAAATTGTCAATTTTTCCACATCCTCTTTCAGGGAAGGCAAGCCGACTTTTTTGCTTGAAATTAGTTTGTAATAAACCTGAATGACAAAAATTAAGTCAAACACAAACAAATTTGGGAGTACCACTCTTGCCTCTCCTGAAAGGGGAGGTGGCATTTCATCACGTCAGTGATGAAATGCCGGAGGGGTTTTGAGGGCGGCAATCCGTTTGAAATTGTAAAAAAATAATTTCAGGGATATATTTTTGTGGCAACTTTCAAATTTGCTCATTTATAGAATTACTGTTTGTTTTTAAGTGTATGGGATAATTTTGCATGTTATTTTGTTTATAAAAATCTGCTATGGCGAGATTTTTTGTGTAAAAATAGAAATTGACAATTATATATGAATTGTAATATAATAGATTCGTAATTGTTGAGTTTGTATTCTATCTTAAACTTTTGTGTATAGTTTTTGTGTTTGGCTTTTGATGCTGAACAAGAATGAGCATTTTGGGAAAAATTGTGTGAGAAAATTGCGTTGGATATAAAAAATTTTGCGTGGTAAGTTAGGAGTGGGTGGACTGCTTTCATCTTTAGTGAGGTAAATTAGAGTAAAAGAAAAGGAGCTTGGATTGTTGATGGACAAGAAATACACCATAGCAGTAGCTGGAACGGGTTATGTCGGATTATCGATTGCAACATTGCTTTCACAGCACAATAAAGTTTATGCAGTCGATATCGTCCCTGAAAAAGTTGAACTGATCAATCAAAGAAAATCACCTATTCAGGATGAGTACATTGAGAAATATCTTGCTGAAAAAGAGCTTGATCTGACTGCAACTCTGGATGCGGAGTTGGCTTATAAAGATGCCGAATTTGTTGTTATTGCTGCTCCTACAAATTACGACAGCAAAACACATCATTTCGATACATCTGCCGTAGAGGCTGTAATAAAACTGGTTATGCAGTATAACCGGAATGCGATTATGGTTATCAAATCAACCATTCCGGTTGGATATACAAAATCGATTAGAGAAAAGACAGGCAACAGGAATATTATTTTCAGTCCCGAATTTCTCAGAGAATCCAAGGCACTTTATGATAACCTCTACCCCAGCCGTATTATTGTCGGTACAGATATGGATGATGAAGGGCTGGTAAACGCTGCACATACCTTTGCGGAACTTTTGCGTGAGGGTGCAGTGAAAGAGAATATAGATACCCTGTTCATGGGATTTACCGAGGCAGAGGCAGTTAAGCTTTTTGCCAATACTTATCTCGCACTGCGTGTCAGCTATTTTAATGAGCTTGATACCTATGCGGAAATGAAAGGTCTTGACACACAGAAGATAATCGATGGTGTTTGCCTTGATCCGAGAATCGGTATGCATTACAATAACCCTTCCTTCGGTTATGGCGGTTATTGCTTGCCAAAGGATACAAAACAGCTTCTTGCCAATTATCAGGATGTTCCTCAAAATCTTATCGAAGCGATCGTTGAGAGCAACAAAACAAGGAAAGATTTTATTGCGGATCGTGTTCTTAATATTGCGGGATACTATGATTACTACAATCGTGGTGATTTTGAAGCCAATGCTGAGAAAGAATGTGTTATCGGTGTTTATCGCCTGACAATGAAGAGCAATAGTGACAACTTCCGTCAGAGCTCCATTCAGGGAGTAATGAAACGCATCAAGGCTAAAGGAACCACGGTGATTATTTACGAACCGACACTTGAGAATGGCAGTACATTCTTTGGCAGCAAGGTTGTTAATGATCTTGAACAATTTAAAAAGTTTTCTCAGGCTATTATTGCCAACAGATATGACAGCTGTTTGAATGATGTGCAGGAGAAGGTTTATACAAGGGATTTATTTGGACGTGATTAATTTGGTTGGGAGGTATGCTTTTATGAATTATATAGAATCATTTATTCTTTGGAAAACAAATAAATTTTTCGACCAGACCACACGAGATGAACTCAACTCCCTTGACCCCGAAAAAGATTCCAAAGAGATCGAAGACCGCTTCTACCGTGATCTTGAATTCGGTACAGGTGGTCTCAGAGGCGTTATGGGGGCCGGAACAAACAGAATGAATCAATACACTGTCGGGAAAGCAACCAAAGGTCTCGGCAATTTTCTTTTGGACAAATACGGTTTGGATGCCTGCAAAGAGCGTGGGGTTGTAATTGGCTATGATACCAGAAATAATAGTGAATCCTTTGCTAAGATTGCTGCAGATGTCCTCAGTGGAATGGGGATTAGTGTGTATCTCCATTCTTCACCCCGCCCAACACCTCAGCTGAGTTTTTCTGTTAAGTATTTCAATACAGTTGCAGGTATTGTTATTACTGCTTCGCATAATCCGAAGGAATATAACGGCTACAAGGTTTATGACGAGTATGGCTGTCAGATAGTTCCCTGGCAGGCTAAAAGTGTGATTGCCTATGTAGATGCAGTAACAGATTACACAACTATCAATTTCAACGGCAATGATGAGCTTATTACAAAATGTGATGTCACTGATGATTTTGTAAAAGCCGTTTCCGTTCAGAGCAGAATAAAAGATTCTGCTGCAAAAGCAGGACTGAAAATAGTATATGCTCCGCTTCATGGCTCAGGAAATGTTCCTGTAAAACAGATACTTAAAGCTGACGGTTTTGAAAATCTCCGGATTGTTGCAGAACAAGACGATTTTAACGGAGATTTTCCGACAGTGGTATCTCCGAACCCGGAAGACAGAAGAGCGTTGAAACTTGGTATAGAGCTTGCAAGAAAAAACGATTCTGACATAGTAATCGGCACCGATCCGGACTGTGATCGTGTGGGTGTTGCAGTAAAAATATCAGATGGAGAATATAAGCTTCTTACCGGCAACCAGATCGGTGCTTTGTTGATGGATTTCGTTCTTACACATACAGATTTGTCACAGTATAAAAAACCGGCAATAGTTAAGACTGTTGTTACCTCTGAACTCGGTGCAGATATTGCGAGAAAGTATGGTCTTTCTGTTTTCTCAACTCTGACTGGCTTCAAGTTTGTCGGAGAAAAAATCACTCAGTTTGAGCAGGCAAAGAAGAACAGCAATACCGAGCAGGATTATGATTTTCTCTTTGGTTATGAGGAATCTTACGGCTATCTTGCCGGAACTCATGCAAGAGATAAGGATGCGGTTGTTTCCTCCATGCTTATCTGTGAAATGGCTGCCGAAGCCAAAGCAGAGGGCAAAACCCTCCTCGATAAGATGAATGACATTTATAAAGAGTTCGGCTGTTTCCATGATGCACTCGATTTCTTTACCCTTAAGGGTAAAGACGGTCTTGAGAAAATCGGAGCAATAATGGCTGATCTCAGATCAACAGAATCACCCTTTGAGAATACCGCTGAGATCATAGATTACAGCAAACCTGTTGCGGCTGAAGCAGGTTTCGGTGAACTGCCGACTTCAAATGTCCTTAAATATATACTGACAGATGGTTCATGGATCGCTGTCCGTCCGTCAGGAACGGAACCCAAAATCAAGATTTACTACAGCATCAAGGGTGCTGATGGGGCATCTGCTGATGCTTGTTTTGAAAAGATACAGAAAACGATAGTTGCTCGTTTTGGGCTGTAAGGAGTAAAAATGCTATGAAAAAATACGGTGTAATTATGGCAGGCGGCGGTGGAACACGCTTCTGGCCTCTTTCAAGACGGAAAACCCCCAAGCAACTTCTCAACCTTTCCGGTAAGGAGCTTATGGTCAATGAGGCAATCGACCGTCTTTCCTATACAGCAGATAAAAACGATATCTTCATTGTAACAAACTGCACGCAGGCTGAGCCTATGCTGAAAGCAACAGCAGGAAGAATTCAGCCCGATCACATTCTCTCCGAACCCTCCGCAAGAAATACAGCTGCCTGTGTAGGTTATGCAGCAATGGAGATACTCAGAAAATATGGTGACGGCATGATGGTCATCACCCCGTCAGACGCATATATCCGTGACAATGCTGTTTTCACAAGAGTTCTTGCAGAAGCTGTCAGGGCTGCCGAGGAACAGAATAAGCTTGTGACTGTCGGCATTACTCCAACATTTCCTGCAACGGGCTATGGTTACATAAAATTTGACAAGACTTCCGAAGGTGAAGCAAAAACGGTTGCGGAATTTAAAGAAAAGCCCGATGAAGATACCGCAAAGACTTATCTTGCAAGCGGCAGTTATGTTTGGAACAGTGGCATGTTTATATGGAAGGCAAGCGTGATCCTTGAAAAGTTTGAAAAGCTGATACCCGATATCTACGCTGCTCTTTGTCAGATAGGAGATGCAATGGGTACTGAAAATGAGCTTGCGGTTGTTAACGAGGTTTATCCGCAGATCAGAAAAATCTCCGTTGACTATGCAATTATGGAACCGTCTGCTGCACTGGGGGATGTTCTTACCGTTCCGGGTGAGTTTGGATGGAACGACGTCGGCAGCTGGGATATGATGAATGTTCTCTATAGTGAAGATAAAAACGGTAATATCCTTCTCGGTGATACCGTTGCAATAAACACTGAAAATACAACCATATATTCAAGCGGAAGAACCGTTACCGCAGTGGATGTTGACGGTCTTGTGATTGTTGAAACACCGGATGCCGTTATGGTCTGCAGCAAGGATAAAGCACAAAATGTCAAGCTGATTGTTGACGAGCTTGATGCAAAGTCAAGAAAAGAACTGCTGTAAGCGGGTGAATATATGAAGTGTCTTATATTGGCAGGCGGACGGGGCGAGCGTCTCTGGCCGCTTTCGAGAAAGAATTATCCGAAACAGTTTATTGAAATTCAGAAGAACCATTCCGTTTTTCAGGAAACTGTTGCAAGAAATATTCCCTATTGTGACGAGTTTATTATTGTTACAAATTACGAATACCGCTTTATTATAGAAAACCAGATGAAAGCTTTTCAGGGAATTACTTATCGCTGCATTTATGAGGAACAGCCCCATAAAACAACGGCAGCAATCATGCTTGCATGTCTTAGCTTTCAGCCTTCCGAGTATGTATTTGTTGTTGCTGCCGATCATCTTATTGATACAGGATTTGAAAGCAGTGATGAGGGTTACAGCTACAAGGATGCGATACTCAAAGCAAAGGCATTTGCTTCTGAGGGCAAGATTGCTTTATTCGGTGCAGCAAATCGAGAGCCGGAAAGCAGATACGGCTATATTCAGACAAGCAATGACAAAATTCAGAAATATATCGAAAAGCCCGTCAGAAAAGATTTATATCAGCTGAAAAAATCGGAAGGTGTATATCTTAATCTCGGTATGCTGCTTTTCCAAAACGGGAGCTTTCTGCAGGAGGTAAAGTGCTTACAGCCTGAGATATTTATTCAGTGCCAAACTGCCTTCAAGAATCAAAAGAAGACAGGAAGCGATATATATTATTCCTTTAAAGTTCAGAGGCTCATTGAGCCGATAGCGATTGAAAAATCTCTCCTTGAAAATTCGGACAGTCTTGAGCTTGTGCCTGTTGGTTATTTCTGGCAGGATATAGTAAGTCTTGAGGACTTGACAAAAACAGACTGTGAATCTTTTGGTCTGAGCATTGAAAATGATTGTGCAAATTCAGTTGTGATAAATCAGTCCGCAAGGAAAGCAGTTGTTCTGAACGCACTGGACAATGTGCTTGTTGTCAACACGGATGATGCAGTTTATGTCGGTCGTTTCGGAAAATCCGGTGACCTGAAATATATACTTCACGATAACAGTGAGCTTGATTATTTCTCCGAAAAGGGTACGGTCTTTTATCGTCCTTGGGGATATTACGAACAGCTTATTGAGGAAAAAAATTACCGCATACGCAGGGTGTATCTGTTCCCCGGCAAGACAATCTATGAACATAAGCATGAGCACAGAAGTGAAAACTGGACAGTCGTAAACGGTACAGCACAGATTACTCTTGACGGGGTAAGCAAGGTTTACAAAGTGAAGGATAATATAGATATCCCAAATGGTGTCAATCATCAGATATCCAATATTGGTGAGAATGTGGTTATTTTTGTAGAGACTGCCGTTGGCGAAATACTTCACGGTGATGATACCATTTCAATTCCGGTTACTGATCTGAATGAGATACAGCTTGGGTATAAGCAGGAACCAATGATTAAACTATCCCCTGCGTTCAAGGATTATCTTTGGGGCGGAACCAAGCTCAGAGATATTTACCATAAACCCTGTGACTATGACATCATTGCCGAAAGCTGGGAACTGTCTGCTCATGAAGCAGGTCAGAGTATTGTGGCAAGCGGCAGACACAAGGGACAGAAATTCGGTGATTATCTGAATTCTGTCGGTAAGGATGTCCTCGGTTGGAAATGCAGTCCGTTGCAGTCCTTCCCACTGCTCATAAAGTTTATTGATGCGAAAGGCAATCTTTCGGTACAGGTGCATCCCGATGATGATTACGCTCTTGAAAACGAGAATCAGTACGGTAAAAACGAAATGTGGTATGTGATTGATTCCGAGCCGGGAGCAGGTCTGTATGTCGGCTTCAGCAGAGATGTAAGCCGCAGGGAAGTCGAGGAAAGAGTAAAGAACAATACCATTATGGAAGTTCTTAACTTCTATCCGACAAAACCCGGTGATGTGTTCTTCATTCCTGCCGGGACAGTTCATGCAATCGGTGCAGGAAATCTGATTTGTGAAATTCAGCAGAGCAGTAACTGTACTTACAGGCTTTACGACTACGACAGGCGTGATAAGTTCGGCAATCCGAGAGAACTTCATCTTGAAAAAGCACTTGATGTGCTGAATTTCAATCAATATGAACCGCAGAACATTGACAGAGAAACGGATGGTTCGGGTTCAGTGCTTGTGAGATGCAAGTATTTTGAATCCACTCTGTATGAAGTTAACGATGCAGTGTCCATTTCTCTTGATGATGACAGATTTTACTCTGTTGTTTGTATCAATGGAAAAGGAAAACTTAGTTTAGACGGGTTTGAAATGAATATAAATGCCGGTGAAAGTGTGTTTGTGCCGGCAAAAAAGGGAACGCTTAATGTTTCCGGTAAATTGTCAGTAGTAGTTAGTTACATATAAATAACAAAGGAGACCAGACAGTATGAAAAAGGCACTTATTACAGGTATAACCGGGCAGGATGGTTCTTATCTTGCGGAATTCCTTCTCCAAAAGGGCTATGAGGTACACGGTATTATCCGCAGAGCTTCTGTTTCCACTACATCAAGAATTGACCATATTATGGATAAACTCATCATTCATGAGGGGGATCTTTCTGATTCATCAAGCATCATCAGAATTGTTCTTCAGGTAAAGCCTGATGAAATATATAACCTTGCAGCTCAGAGCCATGTTCAGGTATCCTTTGATGCCGCTGAATATACAGGTGATGTTGATGCGATAGGTGTACTTCGCATTCTTGAAGCAGTTCATACAGCAGGGCTTGATAAGACCTGCCGTGTGTATCAGGCATCTACATCCGAGCTTTACGGTAAGGTCGAAGAAGTTCCTCAGAACGAGAAAACTCCTTTCCATCCTTATTCTCCTTATGCAGTAGCTAAGCAGTATGGCTACTGGATGATCAGACAATATCGTGATGCTTACGGTATTTTTGCCTGCAATGGCATTCTCTTCAATCACGAATCCGAACGCAGGGGTGATAACTTCGTCACAAGGAAGATTACACTTGCTGCCGGCAGGATAGCCTGCGGATTACAGGATCATCTGGAGCTTGGCAATCTTGATTCTCTGCGTGACTGGGGCTATGCAAAGGATTATGTAGAGTGTATGTGGCTTATTCTCCAGCAGGATGAGCCGGACGATTATGTGATTGCAACAGGTGTTCAGCATACCGTTCGTGAGTTTGCCACTCTTGCTTTTGCGAATGATGGCATTGAGATTGAATGGAAGGGCGAAGGATCGGAAGAAAAGGGTTATGACAAAAAGACCGGCAAGATGGTCGTTTGTGTAAATCCGAAATGGTATCGCCCTACGGATGTTGTCAATCTTTGGGGTGATCCGACAAAAGCAAAAACAAAGCTTGGTTGGAATCCCCAGAAGACAAGCTACGAAGAACTTTGTGCAATTATGGCTGAACATGATCTTGAACTTGCAAAAAGAGAACTTCAGATGCGAAAGAACTAAAGCAGGAGTGTGTGATGGACAGGATTCAGTTTATGAATATTATGATTGACAATGTCACTGTGCAGGAAGCTGTTGATTATGCCAGAAGCTGTATCGAAAACGATCAGCACATTTATGTTGTCACGCCTAATGTGGATCACATTGTAAAGCTGCAAAAAGATGAGAAATTTTTGACAGCATATCAAAAAGCGGGATTAGTGGCAGTGGATGGTACGCCGATCATGCTCGTTGCCAGAAAGTATAAAACACCCCTGAAAGAAAAAATAACAGGGCCTGTCCTGACAGAAGAAATT
>CAMHPW010000038.1 GCA_946187095.1 uncultured Clostridia bacterium
CAAAACGGAAAGCTCTCAAATTTCCGAAACAAGCGTGGAAGAAATAAGACAAAATTCAGCCGAAAGTTCCGTTGAAAGTGTCAGTGATATCTCGGCGGAAGAAAAAAGCCGTGAAGAAGAATCCGTTCCCGTATCCAATATGGCACTGGTCGGCTTTTATCTGCTTACGGATATCACTCCCGACGGTGAACATTTCATTGATACCGAACAATACGATGAAATGGGATTTCACGTTACACTGGAGATATTTTCCGATGGTACGGGAGAATTCAGGGAAGACAGTGATATCGTAAAAGTAAAATGGAATGACAAATATATTATCACTGATGACGGCATGATCAATTATCGCCTGCTTAACGATCAGCTTGCCCTGTATTCAGACAGTGATACATTCGTATTCAAAAAAACGGACAAAGCGGAATTTGAAAAGCAGGAAAGTTCCGAAATAGTCGAACTGTCCGGATATATCGATGAAAGCGTTGCAGGAAAATATATTCTGACGGATATGACAAGTGAAAATAAATTTGCCAATGACATCTATCTCACCCTTAATACTGACGGAACAGGTATCATGCTGAACGGCACAAAAGAAACGCCTCTCACATGGGATGACGGTGAGATCGAAATGAACGGTGAAATATTCTATTACGAAACGGACACAGATACTGTTATACTGGATTTTTACGGAATCTACTGGATATTTCAAAAAACAGACCAATGAAACTATAAATGAGCAAATTTCAAATCCTTCGTAAAACTGCACAATACCTGCAAGTCCCCGACCTCTCCACCACCGCCTGCGGCGGCGGTGACGGAGAGGTTAAATGCGGCGACAGCCGCATAGACAAGTTTTGTGCAACTTTCAAATTCGCTCATTATGCAGCAAAAAAATGCCGGGCGGCTTATGACCGTCCGGCATATATTTTTTTAGTTGAGTTCACCGTCAGAAACGGCAGGTGTCGGCATGAGAACAGGTTCTTCTGGAACGGTGCTTTCAATTTCGACATCTCTGTAACGGTGCATACCCGTACCGGCAGGTACGAGCTTACCGATAATGACATTTTCCTTGAGTCCCATGAGGGGATCGATCTTGCCTTTGATAGCGGCATCTGTCAGTACACGGGTAGTCTCCTGGAAGGATGCTGCCGAAAGGAAGGAATCTGTTGCAAGAGACGCCTTCGTGATACCCAGAAGCATCGGTGTATAAGTCGCAAGTGAAAGACCTTCTTCACCGTTTGCCATTCTCTTTTCGACTTCTTCATTGGCGGCATAGAAGTCACCCTTGTCAACAACAGAACCTGCAAGCAGATTTGTACTTCCCGCATCTTCTATCTTGATCTTTCTCATCATCTGACGGACGATAACTTCAATGTGCTTGTCATTGATATCAACGCCCTGCATACGATATGCATTCTGCACTTCTTCAATCAGATAATCCTGTACTGCTTCCGTACCCTTGATCGTGAGAACGTCATGCGGATTGACAGAGCCTTCTGTAATGAGATCGCCTGCCTCGATCATCTGACCTTCCTCTACTTTCGTTCTGGAACCGAAAGGAATGAGATATTCACGTTTTTCGCCTGTTTCCATATCGGTGACAACGGCATGACGATTTCTCTTGATTTCCTCAAAAGTCACCTTGCCGCCTATTTCACTGATAATCGCAAGACGTTTCGGCTTTCTTGCCTCAAAGAGTTCTTCAACACGGGGCAAACCCTGTGTGATATCCTCACCGCCTGCAACACCGCCTGTATGGAATGTACGCATGGTAAGCTGTGTACCAGGCTCACCGATGGACTGTGCCGCTATAATGCCGACTGCTTCGCCTATTGTAACGGGCATACCGTTGGCAAGGTTCGAGCCGTAGCACTTTTTGCATACACCATGCTTTGCACGGCAATCGAGAATGGAACGAATCTTTATTTTTTCGACACCGCTGCTGACGATAATATCCGCATCGTCATCATCCATGATCTTGTTTGACGATACAAGCACATTTCCGTCCTTGTCCTTGAAATCTTCACAAAGATATCTGCCCAAAAGACGTTCATGCAGCGGTTCGATAACGGATTTATCGGGCTTGATGTCATATACAACGATACCGTCCGTCGTACCGCAGTCCTCTTCACGAATGATCACTTCCTGTGAAACGTCAACGAGTCGTCTGGTCAGATAACCCGAGTCGGCTGTACGCAAAGCCGTATCGGCAAGACCTTTTCTCGCACCACGGGAGGAAATGAAGTATTCGAGAATATTCAGACCTTCACGGTAATTTGCACGAATCGGAATTTCAATGGTTTTACCTGATGTATTTGCAATCAGTCCACGCATACCTGCCAGCTGTCTGATCTGGTTCATGGAACCACGGGCACCCGAATCCGCCATCATGAAGATCGGATTGTATCTGTCAAGGTTGCCCTGCAGTGCATCTGTAACATCTTTCGTGGCATCTTCCCAAATCTTGAGGACACTGTTATATCTCTCTTCATTGGACATGAAACCACGCCTGTACATCTTTGTTACTTTATCTACTTTCTGTTCGGCAGCAGCGATGATTTCCTTTTTCTTCGGCGGAATCTTCGCATCACAAACCGCTACCGTGATGGCACCCTTTGTGGAATATTTATAGCCCTGCGATTTCACATCATCAAGTACAACGGAAGTAAGCTGTGTGCCATGCTTTTTGATACATCTGTCAAATATCTTTCCAAGCTGTTTCTTGCCCACAAGGAAATCAATTTCATATTTCATGAAATTCTCTTCCCTGCTTCTGTCAACGAATCCCAAGTCCTGCGGAACAGGCTGATTGAAAATGATCCTGCCGACAGTGGTATCTACCAGAACGGATTTTTTCTCGCCGTTCCATTCACCCTCACGGCGAACTTTTATCTTTGCATGAAGGCTGACAACGCCTGTTTCATAAGCCATGATTGCTTCGTTGGTATCACAGAATATCTTGCCTTCACCCATTTCACCGTCTTTGTCAAGTGTCAGATAGTAGGAGCCAAGCACCATATCCTGAGTAGGAACGGTAACAGGCTTACCGTCTGACGGCTTGAGCAGGTTGTTGGCGGCAAGCATGAGAAAACGTGCTTCTGCCTGAGCCTCTGCCGAAAGCGGTACATGGACAGCCATCTGGTCGCCGTCAAAGTCGGCATTGAATGCCGTACAGGCGAGCGGATGAAGCTTGAGAGCCTTGCCCTCTACAAGAACGGGTTCAAATGCCTGAATGCCGAGTCTGTGAAGTGTCGGGGCACGGTTGAGCATGACAGGATGTCCCTTGATGACTCTTTCAAGAGCATCCCATACTTCAGGGCTGGCACGTTCCACGGCTTTTCTTGCGGCTTTAATATTGTGTATATTGGAATTGCTTTCCGAAAGTATTTTCATGACAAACGGCTTGAACAGTTCAAGAGCCATCTCTTTCGGCAAGCCGCACTGATACATTTTGAGTTCGGGACCTACGACAATAACGGAACGTCCCGAATAGTCAACACGCTTTCCGAGAAGATTCTGACGGAAACGTCCCTGTTTGCCTTTGAGCATATCGGAAAGGGACTTCAAGGCACGGTTGTTCGGACCTGTGACAGGTCTGCCCCGTCTGCCGTTATCGATCAGGGCATCAACAGCCTCCTGCAGCATACGCTTTTCATTCCTGATAATAATATCGGGGGCACTGAGTTCAATGAGTCTTGCCAGACGGTTGTTTCTGTTGATGACACGCCTGTAGAGATCATTCAGGTCGGAAGTGGCGAATCTGCCGCCGTCAAGCTGTACCATCGGACGTATATCGGGCGGAATGACAGGAATGACATCCAATATCATCCATTCGGGACGGTTGCCTGACTGACGGAATGCCTCCACAACTTCCAGACGCTTGAGAATACGGACTTTTTTCTGACCTGAGGCAACTTCCAGCTCACCTTTCAGCTCTGCAGAAAGCGTATCAAGGTCAATATTTTTGAGCAGCTTCTGTATGGCTTCCGCCCCCATCATTGCCTCGAAGTCATCACCGTATTTTTCCTTCATGTCCATGCACTCTTTCTCGGAAAGACACTGCTGTATGGACAATTCACGGGCGGCATCGCTGTCGGGATTGATATCCGTGACGATATACATGGCAAAATACAGTATCTTTTCAAGAGTACGGGGGGATATATCAAGAATCAGTCCCATTCTGGAGGGGATTCCCTTGAAATACCATATATGTGAAACAGGGGCTGCCAATTCGATATGTCCCATACGTTCACGTCTTACTTTTGACTTGGTGATCTCAACGCCGCAGCGTTCACATATCCTGCCTTTAAAGTGAACTTTTTTATACTTTCCGCAGTGACACTCCCAGTCCTTCTGAGGACCGAATATCGCTTCACAGAACAGACCGTCCTTTTCAGGCTTGAGTGTACGGTAGTTGATGGTTTCAGGCTTCTTGACCTCACCGTATGACCATTCCCTGATCATATCGGGAGAGGCAAGACCTATCTTTATAGATTCAAACTGATTGAATTCCATTTGCGGAGTCCTCCTTATCAAATATCGCTGTCGTCAGAAAAGTTGCTTATGCTCTTAAGGAACTCGTCCATGTCATTATCATCCTGTGCCTGATATTCTTCCTCCTCCATATCAAAGCTCTCATCTTCACCGTTTTCATCGACTGTCTGATAGCTCTGATTGATGTCATCGGTAACGACCATCTTTTCATCGAAAAGCTCGCCTGAATGCGGATTATCCGAGTCATCGTCATCCACGCTGATATCGACTTCCTCACCGTCTTTGTCAAGGACTTTGATATCCAGTGCAAGCGACTGCAGTTCTTTGATCAGGACTTTGAAAGATTCCGGAATACCGGGCTTGGGTATATTTTCACCTTTTACGATCGCTTCAAAGGTCTTGACACGCCCTACAACGTCATCGGATTTGACTGTGAGTATTTCCTGAAGGGTATAGGCTGCACCGTATGCTTCCAATGCCCATACTTCCATTTCACCGAAACGCTGTCCGCCGAACTGTGCCTTACCGCCCAGAGGCTGCTGCGTTACAAGAGAATACGGTCCTGTGGAACGTGCGTGTATCTTGTCATCAACAAGATGATGCAGTTTGAGATAATACATATAGCCGACTGTGACAGGATTATCGAAATACTCGCCTGTTCTGCCGTCTTTGAGTCTGATCTTGCCGTCTTCATTGATGCCTGCCTCACGGAAGCATCTGATGATATCATCTTCATGGGCACCGTCAAACACAGGTGTCATGATCTTGTAGCCAAGCGTTTTGGCGGCATAGCCGAGATGTACTTCCAGTACCTGTCCGATATTCATTCGGGACGGAACGCCCAGCGGATTCAGAACGATATCGAGCGGCGTACCGTCGGGCAGGAAGGGCATATCCTCTTCAGGCAATACACGGGATACGACACCCTTGTTGCCGTGACGGCCTGCCATCTTGTCGCCAACCTGAATCTTACGTTTCTGAGCAATATAGCAGCGGACTACTTTATTGACACCCGGCGACAATTCATCTGCACTTGTCTCTTTTGTGAATATTTTTACGTCTACGATAATGCCGTATTCACCGTGAGGAACTCTCAGAGAAGTATCACGGACTTCACGGGATTTTTCACCGAAAATAGCCCTGAGCAGTCTTTCTTCGGAAGTCAGTTCCGTTTCGCCCTTCGGAGTAACTTTTCCGACAAGGATATCACCTGCATGGACCTCTGCACCGATATGTATGATACCGTTTTCATCAAGGTCACGGAGCTGGTCTTCACCTATATTCGGAATATCCCTTGTGATCTCTTCGGGACCGAGTTTGGTGTCACGGGCTTCTATTTCATATTCTTCAATGTGTATCGATGTATAAACATCGTCACGGACTATCTTTTCATTCAGGAGAACGGCATCTTCATAGTTGTAGCCCTCCCATGTCATAAAGCCGATCAGGGCATTCTTGCCCAGAGAAATTTCGCCGTTGTTGGTAGCAGGACCGTCTGCAAGTACCTGATGGCCGACTACACGCTGACCTACGCTTACGATCGGCACCTGATTGATACAGGTACCCTGATTGGAACGGGTAAATTTAGTCACGGTATACGTCTTCTTGACACCGTCATCATATTTCACGGTAATTTTGTCTGCACTGACATATTCCACAACGCCGCTGCCTTCTGACAGGATACATACGCCTGAGTCAACGCCTGCCTTGTATTCCATGCCTGTGCCGACAACAGGAGATTCCGTTCTGAGAAGCGGAACTGCCTGTCTCTGCATATTCGAACCCATCAGGGCACGGTTCGCATCATCATTTTCAAGGAACGGTATCATCGCCGTAGCAACGGATACGACCATCTTCGGCGATACGTCCATGTAATCCGCTTTTTCAGGCTCTGTTTCAATAAATTCATCACGGCATCTGCCGACGATCTTCTTGTGTACGAATCTGCCGTTTTCATCAAGGGGTTCATTCGCCTGTGCAACGATAAAGTTGTCTTCCAGATCGGCAGTCATATATCTAACATCATTTGTAACTATGCCTGTTTCCTTGTCCACTCTTCTGAAAGGTGCTTCGATCAGACCGTATTCATTGATCTTTGCGAAAGTCGCAAGATAGGAGATCAGTCCGATATTCGGACCTTCAGGAGTCTCGATAGGACACATTCTGCCATAGTGTGTATAGTGAACGTCACGGACTTCAAATCCTGCACGGTCTCTGGAAAGACCGCCCGGACCAAGTGCCGAAAGTCTTCTTTTATGCGTCAGCTCTGCAAGAGGGTTATTCTGATCCATGAACTGCGAAAGCGGTGATGAACCAAAAAACTCCTTGATTGCCGCCGTCACGGGACGGATATTGATCAGTGCATTCGGAGAAAGATTATTGATATCCTGTGCATTGAGCGTCATTCTTTCCCTGATGACTCTTTCAAGACGGGCAAAGCCGATCCTGAACTGATTCTGCAGCAATTCGCCTACACAGCGGATACGTCTGTTGCCAAGATGGTCGATATCATCCGTTACGCCGATACCGCAGGCAAGGGAATTCATATAGTTGATGCTTGCAAAAATATCATCTATGATAATATGTTTCGGGATAAGCTCATCCCTGTGTATTCTGAGTTCTCTCTTGAGTTTGGCTGTGTCATCTGTACCTGTAGTGTCCAGTATCTCACGGAGAACAACAAATCTTACTTTTTCATTGATGCCGATATCCTCGACATCAAAGCCGATATATTTTGATATATCCACCATGCCGTTGGAAATGATCTTGACCGTTCTGCCGTCGGCAGCCTGTACGAATGCCTCTGTGACGCCTGCATTTTCCAGCTCCAGAGCACGTTCTTTTGAGATCACTTCACCCTCATCGGCAAGCAGCTCACCTGTCACGGGATCGGCGATCGGCTGTGCCAGAGTCTGATTGGCAAGCCTGTTGGAAAGTGACAGCTTTTTATTATATTTATATCTTCCGACTCTTGACATATCATATCTTCTTGCATCGAAGAAAAGTGAATCAAGATGAGCCTGTGCACTCTCAACGGTAGGCGGCTCACTCGGACGGAGTTTTCTGTATACCTCTTTCAGAGCATCGTCTCTGTTTTTGGTGGAATCTTTCTCGATCGTAGCGATCATTCTGTCATCTGTTCCGAAATAATCCAGTATTTCCTGATCGGAACCGAGACCTAATGCACGGATAAATGTAGTAACGGGAAGTTTTCTGTTCTTGTCGATACGGACATAGAAAACGTCATTGACATCATTTTCATATTCAAGCCATGCACCCCTGTTCGGGATCACAGTCGCACTGAACAATTCCTTGCCTGTCTTGTCATGATCCATTTTATAATAAACACCCGGTGATCTGACGAGCTGTGAAACGATAACACGTTCCGCACCGTTTATCACAAAAGTACCGCTGGGTGTCATAAGCGGAAAATCGCCCATAAATACATCGGAATCTTTGTGTTCGCCTGTTTCCCTGTTATAGAGCGAGGCTTTCACACGAAGCGGTGCAGAGTATGTAACGTCCCTTTCCTTGCATTCCGCAATCGAATAATTGGGATGTTCCCTGTCCAGATTGTAATCGAGAAAACTCAGCACAAGATTCCCGGAGTAGTCGGTTATGCCCGAAACATCTTCAAAGACCTCTTTCAAGCCCTTTCCTAAAAACCATTCATACGAATCCTTCTGAATCTCGATCAGATTCGGCATCGGGATCACTTCGTCGGTACGGGAAAAATTGACTCTCCTGGTATTTCCGAGTTTTTCAACTTTGTAATCCTTGCCTCCGATATGAACGGTTTCTTTGCCGTTTACCATGCAATCAACTCCATTCCATTTTTTAAAGCACACCATGCAAAAATAAAAACGAAAATTTACAAAAAAACTCTTGATTTTTTTCATAAATTATGTTAGTATTCAATACGGATCAATCAGTAAGATTAGCCGCTGAACTGCCCGAAAGA
>CAMHPW010000039.1 GCA_946187095.1 uncultured Clostridia bacterium
TTTACTCAAAAAGCCCTGCAACTGCTGCAGGGCTTTTCTGTATTATTTCAGTTCCTTGAAAATAGTGGAAAATATTTTATCGCCGTCTGCATATCCGCTGAATGCGGAAGAACGGAGTTCAAACGTATGCTGCCATATATCAAACTCAAAATCGAAGCTCGTAAAACCGGGGGCGGCATACCAGAACAGATATTTATCCAGCCTGTTCATATCGAAGTAAGTATTTCTGTCATAGGTATCCGTATAAACACCTGCCACAAAGCCGTATCTTTCCATTTCGCTGCAGAACGTATCAATGATATCCGTCACTGCCTGACGGTTCTGATAATAGCCTCTTTGTTCCGCATATCTTCTGGAATCCTCTTCATAGTCATAATATACGCCGTGAGTGATCTCTCCCCTGTATTTTGCAATGATCTGATTGCAGACTTTGGCTTCTTTTTTTGCATCAGCAGCATTCAGGGCATAGCAGAAATGATAGATGCCGATGCCCAGACCTGCCTTTTTAGCACCGAGAATGTGCTTCTGAAAAAGCTCATCCTCCTGTGAAAGTTCATTTCCGAAGCCGTCACGGATGATAATAAAAGTATATCCGAGTTCCTTGAGTTTTTTATAATCCACATTCGGATTGAAGCAGGAAACGTCAATGCCTCTTTCGACTGCATAGGAAGTCCTGTAGGCAGAGTAATTGCCTGTGGAATAGAACATTGTCGTGATGCTTCTGCCATTGGGAAGCGATGCCGTCAGATACAGTCTTCCTGCCTTCAGTCCTTTGATCGTGCATCTGCCGTCTTTGTATGAAACGGCTGCCTTGTTCTGATCCGATACCTTCACCGTCACATACTTTGCATATTTCGGATCGGACAGTCTGATATCCAATGTAACGGTCTTGCCGATATGCACGGTAGGACATACGGAAGCAAAACTCATCTCCACATCTGACGGAACATCTATGACAGCGATCCTGCAGTAAGCTGTCAGATTATTGGAAGTCCTTGCCGTGACAACCACACTGCCTTCTTTTTTGGCGGTGACGATACCGTTCTTATCAACGCTTGCCACATTCTTGTCTGATGACGAAAAAGTGACGGCTGTTGTACTGCCTTTGTCAAGTACAGGCTTCAAAGCAATTTTCTTGTTCAGCAGCATCTGCACATTCACAATATCAAACCTGATGGAAGAAGTATCAACGGTCACTTTCACCTTATCGGAACTGATCCTGTTGGAAACAGTGATCTCAGCCTCCCCTGCTTTGAGGGCTTTGAGAACGCCGTCACTGCTTACGGATACAACAGACGGATCACTGCTTTTATAGGTAATATCCGCATCATCGCCGATATCCGAAAATCCGATCTGATAGGTATTTTTGACATTCAGCGTAACAGCTTTTTCTTTCAGCACGAAGGGTTCCGTCATTCTCTTTTCTATCTTGAGATCATCTTCATATACATATCCGTTCTCCGTCAGAAGAATGACTTTTGAAGTACCTTCCGCAAGTCCTTCAAATGAAACTTCACTGCCTGAAATACTGTATGCGATATTTTCATTGCTGCTCCATACATCTTTCACATCATCAGAGAGTGCAACGGTTTTCGTCTGTGTACACACTACTGTATCCGCCATTCTGACACTGCCCAGCGACTTTCCGTTAACGGTGATCGTGAATATCTCCTTCTTGGAGAAATTCTTGCTGTTATCCCTTACGACAACGGAAATGACATATTTTCCCGGTTCCGCAGGGGTGAATTTCAGGACATCATTTTCGCTTTCAGAACGGATACAGATATCTTTGCCGCTGCTGTCCCTGTAAAAATACTCATATGTATAAGCCATATCGCACACTTTTGAAAAAACGATTGTTTTTCCCGTATTCACTGAAAAATCTCTTTTCAAATCTTTTCCGTCGGGGATCACTTTTGTCGTAAACAATGCACTGTTCAGACTGACGATATCATTTTTGGGAGTCCTGTAAATGCAGTCCCTGATATTTACTTTTATGATCCTTTCAATGCCCTCATTATCTATCGTACACAAATATACCGTACCCGCTTTTTTGGCGAACACATTGATGACATTTTTACTGAGCTTTGTCACTTCCACTCTGTCGGTCCTGCTGCTGTCAACTCCGACAAAGCTGTATGCACCGCCCGAAAGGGCTATTGTCTGCGACATACCCATATTGATCTTGAACGTATCTTCCACATTCAGGGCATTGTCCGAATATGTTTCCGCACCGTCATTCACGACAATCTCAAATGCCATATCTTCGCTGAAAGTATCATTGTATTTTGAAAGAGTGACCTGAAAGCTGCCCTTTTTAACGGCTTTGAAAATAAATTCTCCCTGATCCGTCTGTGCAGTGAAAGTCCTGTTCGTTTTACTGTCACGATAAAGATATGTATATTCAAAATCTTCATCCTGCGGTTTGCGGAATTTCAGCACCGTTCCCTCTGAAAGATATATGACTTGTCCCTGTTCGGTCAGTTCGGTTTCGACAGCAATTTCTTCACCGTCTTTGAAAGCCGTGAACAAAACCTCGTCTTGTTTCTCATTTTCACTTTCGTCCGAATTTTCATTTTCATCGGAGTTTTGGGTTTCGCTTTCACTTGCCTGTACAGCGGACTGTTCGGAATCTTCCGACGATACTGTAACGGATGTCTGCCATGCCGCATTCATCAATACAGTCGATACAAGCAATGCTGCGATGATTTGTTTCGATATTTTCATAAAAATACTCCTTTCCCTCTTTTCACCTTTACCAAAATGTACATTTAAAAGGCTATAATTTTGTTGAATATGTTATATTATAGCATCAATTCCATTTTGATTCAATAGCAAAATGGACATAATCTACAACCCAAAGCCTGAATTTTTATAAACAATATATTAAAACTTTGTATAAAACATAAAAAAGTCTGTGGGAAAGGTTTTTTCCTCTCTCACAGACTTTCCAAAAGTCATGCTCATTTGTTCAAAAGCTTCATGAACATTTTCCGAATCCAGGACATCTCCTGTTTCTTCACAGTTATTTTACAGGTCGTTGTCTTTACGTTGGGAGTTCTCACTCTGATGACAGCGGTACCCTCTTTTTTGGCTGTCACCACGCCGTTCTGATCGACCGTGGCAACGTGTCTGTTGCTTGAATTGAATTTCACGGTCTGGTCGGCATCTGACGGCAGAACTTCTGCAGCCAATTGAAACTTCTGATTTTTTACAAGAGTCACTTCAGTCTTATTCAGCACCACCTGTTCGGGAACGGGTGTCATTCTCTTTGCGATCATGTCGGATAAGTTTGCATACATGATATCCGCAATATCGTGATGTCCCTGCACATTCGGGTGAGGATCAAGATTACATTCATTTCTGATGTTATATACATCTATATATACAGCACCTGTTGCGTCTGCAATTTCTTTCAGTTTTTCATTGAGAGCCAGCATCTGAGGCTCAACGCTTTTTCCTGCCAGTGTATACTGTAACGGATAGGATATCTCATCTGCCACGACAGCCGCCAACTTGGCAAACTTTTCTTTATCCTTCTGGGTAAGCTGTTTCATTTTGGCAGAAATCTCCGACAGGGCATCCACATCACTTTCCAAGTCCTCTGTCAGCTCTTCGAGTTCTTCCACCGAAAGCATTTCGGCTTCCTGAATCTCGATATCCTTTCCGCTGACTTCTTCGGCAGCCCTTGCAAAGATATTTTTTATGACAGTGGACATATCTTTGACCTGTCCGTCATATTCAAGGGAATTGCCGTAGGGATTGAACATTCCGATCAAAGCGATATCTGCCATATCATTCACGGTTTTAACGGCTTCCACGACACTTTTCACCTGTGCGGCGGATTGATCAACGTAAGTTAGTGCATTTTCGGCGATGCCGCTGAGAAATTCCGCTGCTTCCGTAATGGTTTCATAAGTGATATCGTCTTTGGAATTTGCCAGAGTCTGCAGACCGCCTCCGATGGAAGTCTGCATATCACAGCCGAACAGCGTCAGCATAATGGACACGCCCATGGAAGTCAGAACAGGATTTCCTGCAGACATCATGGGATTGAGTATACCCATGACGATATCATTGCCGCCAAGCTGTATGCTGATGAGTTCAGCCTCTTTCAGATATTTGTTGAAAATTTCATGATACTCCGCAAGAGGTACACTTGCACCCTTTCCTACAAATGTTTCAAATATCCATGTGGCAAACGGACCTTTGTAGCCTTCTTCCAGAATGGTTTTTTCAACATCTTCCGCACGATAGGCAACCGCTGAAAGATTGGTCGCCGTTGTTTTATATCCGTGAGTTTTTCCCAATTCCTCAAGATAGCCGCCGAACACCTGTGCATAGGCTTCGGGTATCGGATCGTTTATCAGTTCTTCCGTGACCATCAGGGCATGGTCTGTGGAAAGTCCTATTTCCGAGCCGTCATTGTGCAGACCGAATCCTGCCGCAATACTGTCACCGAGTGCAACATAGTTGTATTCTTTTTTATTTTCGGCAAATGCCGTCACGCCTGCCGAACTGACAAGCAGTACTGCCGACAATACCGCTGATATGATCTTTTTAAATTTCAACTCAAAGTCCCCCTTAAAATCATTTTTCATACCACTACCCCTGCTATTCTAACACACTCAATATAATATATAAAGGGAATTTTGCTTGTAGTTTTTACCAAATATGCGTAGGAAATCATAAATTTTTGTAAATATCTTGTAAGATTTTTCTTTCTGTGATACAATGAAATCATAAAAATCAAAGGAGAATGACCATGAACCATCAGATAGAAAAACTTGTTGAAAATATCGAAAAAATCATTGTAGGAAAACGTCAGTCCATTATCATGGTAATAGCCGCCATGCTTTCGGAAGGGCATATTTTAATAGAAGATGTACCTGGAGTTGGCAAAACAAGGCTCGTTTCGGCTCTGGCCAACTCTGTTGACGGACATTTCAACAGAATACAGCTCACTCCCGATATCATGCCGTCGGATATAGTAGGATTTTCCATGATCGATCCGCAGACAAAGGAACTGCAGTATAAAACAGGTGCCGCCATGTGTAATTTCCTGCTGGCAGACGAAATCAACCGTGCATCACCAAAGGCACAGTCAAGCCTGCTGGAAGTCATGGAAGAACATCAGATATCCCTTGACGGAAAGACAATGCCTTTGCCATCACCGTTCATGGTGCTTGCCACGCAGAATCCCGTGGAAACCTATGGCACCTATCACCTGCCCGAAGCTCAGATGGACCGATTTTTAATGAAAATATCCATGGGCTATCCCACTCCCGAAGAAGAACTCGATATTATCACACGTTCCGAAACAAATCAGTTTTCGAATAAACTCGATGCCGTGATGTCCCTTGAAGATATCACAGAGCATATTGAAAATGTCAAAAAAATCTACTGCAAGGACAGCGTAAAAAAATATATCGTCGACCTGCTCAACGCAACGAGAAGATCGGTCAATATCAGTCTGGGAGCCTCTCCCCGTGCAGGAATCGCTTTGCTGAGAGCTTCAAAAGCCCTTGCCTATATCATGGGAAGAAATTACGTTGTCCCCGATGATATAAGGGCAGTCATGACACCTGTGCTTTCACACAGACTCATGCTCTCCATGCAGGGAAAGTCGGCTTTTCAAAATGCAGAAGATGTTCTCAGAGCAGTGGCTGACACAGTTGCTGTTCCCACAGAGTGAGACGGTGAGATAAAATGAAAAATATCAGAAAGCAAACAATAAAAGCCCTTTTCGCCTATTCAGGCTGTATCGTCATGGCAGTTCTCGTCATGTATTTCATCAACGGCACTGTCGGTATCCTGCTCATCACGGCTTTATGTACGGCACTTGCCCTTTCCGTCATATCTGCACTTGCCGTCACCCGTTCCGTAAAGATCACCCTGCAGACTGACAAACAGGTGCTTTTCAAAAAAGAAACTTTAACCTGTTCCGTGAGCATGAAAAAAAATCTTCTCATACCCGTTCCGATGATAGAGATATATCTTGACTGCTCCCCGCAGCTCGCAAAAGAGATCAATTTATGCCGTGCTGCTCTTGCAGGGCGTGAGACCAATACGCTCAGCATTCCCGTAACGGCAAAGCATTCGGGACGTGCAAAGATCAGTATCGCTCAGGCCTTTGTATGCGACTATTTCGGGATATTCCGTTTCAGGATCAAAAAGGGCATACTCAATGATTCCGTGAAAATATCCGTTTATCCCAATATCCCCGAAGCACCTGTCCAGACGAATTTTCTCAAAACGGCAGTACAGTTTTCAACGGATGACAATGAAGAAGAAACCAATGAAACTGCCCTTACTCCGACAGGTCAGCCGGGCTATGACCACAGGGAATATCATCCCGGTGATCCCATTAAAAGAATCAACTGGAAAATGTCCTCCAAAAAAGATATTTATATGATACGTCTTGATGAAAAGATTGCAGGCGGCAGTCAGATATTTTTCCTTGACATTCCCGATACAGAGGAAAACGAAAAAAATCTGTCTGTCCGTGACCGTGTGACAGAAGGGATGTTAGCTGTTTTCACGATGCTTGTCAGAGAAGGCAGGGAAACCGTCTTTTTCCTTCCGGACGGCACTCAATGGCATAAGACAGATATCCGCACTCCTGCCGATGTACATACGATCCAGCAAAGGCTGTCTGATTTTTCACCGGATCACAGCGGAAGCATCATTCCGCCCGGAATCTTCGGCATGGGAAAAACTCCCATTTGTTTTACATCAGCCGTTGCAGAAGCTCCGCAGTCTGCTGTCAGTATCGTTTCGGAAATTCCGGGGATCATTCTGGTATGTTCCTCCGATTCGGAACTGCCCCACATCACTTCGGAACTCTGGACGGTATCCGCAGACTTTGAGATCAAAAAACTGTGACAGGAGGCTATATCATGAATCCAAAAATACAGACGCTCCTGCAGAAAGTCAATCACTATATATGTCCCGTCCTGCTTGCATCAGCCGTTTTTTATGCCGTTACGGATGTGTTCAGCAAAAGCTATTCCGCTGTATGCACTGTTATTTTTGCCGTCTGTGCATGGCTGCTGTTCGGATTTTTCGATATCCTGAAAAATATCAGGCGTGTCGGCGGACTGATCTATACGGTCATTTTCCTCGCCCTCATGGTCTTTTCGTCATATCTTCTGCGGATGGGCACACGGCAGCTCGGCGATTTCAAATCATTCCTGAAGTGGTTTTTCGGCGATCTCGAAGAACCCGACCAGCCGCTGTTTTTCATGTCACTCGTCATTGCAGGCGGATTTTTTCTGATATCCGTTCTTTACTATTTTACTCAGATCAGATACAGAAGTCTCGGCATCATGCTCTGTACGCTTTTTCCGTTTGTGATCTACACCAAACGATATGTTATCATGCCCGAAATGACCGTTACGCTCATCATCGTTTTATATCTTGCCGTCATCGTGCATAACAGGCATATCGATCCCTCCCGTCAGGAAAAGCATATTTTTCTCAAAACAGACCGCTCTTACGTCATCGTGATCGCCGTATTCGTTTCCGTCACGGGAACGGTCACCATGATGATCCCGAAATCCACTTACTCCTCACTTCTCGAGACCTATTCCTCTTTTCTTTCATATGACGATACGATAGGAGGCACAGGCGATTCCGATACCGCTTCAGAGAAATCTTCCTCACGCTACGGTCCGAGAAATCATACAGGCAAAATTCTCTTTACTTTCTCCACAGACGGACAGCAGGAAGTATATTATCTCCGAAAACAGCCCTATGACGATTTCAACGGCGATGTCTGGGAAAAAGACATGAACAATATCAACCGCTATTACTATACAGACAGATATCCCGAATATGAAATGACCGATCTGGTGACGGATTTCTGTCATATCTATCACAGAAATACCGCCCTGCCCGATATCGCATTAAGAGAGGCTTATATTGAGGGAAATGATTATTCATCTTCCTATCTTCCCGCACCGCTCGGAACGACTACTAAAGATGTTCCTGCAGACTATCTGCTGAAATACCTTGACGGCAGGATAGACCTGACAACATCTGACCTGAGTCTGCATCATGCCATCAATTTCTATGAACAGGACAGCAGCCTGTATCACTATGCAGGGCAAACCGGTCTTGATTTTGACGAGTATATTGCCATACTTGAAAATAACTATGATTCAGAAAATGCCCAGAGAATCTATTCCGATGCCATGATCGCCCGACAGCTTTATTCCGATTCGGATCATATCTCCTACAAAATATCACAACTTGCACAGAATATCACAAAAGATTATCATTCCGATATCGAAAAAGCCGCTGCCCTTGAACAGTACTTTG
>CAMHPW010000040.1 GCA_946187095.1 uncultured Clostridia bacterium
CCCAATCACAAGCCCCCTCAGATAAAAAATTATTTCAGCATAAGCATTGACAATATTTTATCCGGCATACTGTATTGATAAATAAATTTATATATTACTGTCTCACTGATACTCTTATTGATATACTCATAGGATTCAGGCGACAGAAACATGGATGAAAAATAGATCAGCAGTGTGATCATCATGATGATAAAAGCCGATTCCGCTATGCCGAACAATCCGCCGAATGTTTTATTCACATTCCCCAGCTTGACAGCCTCCACTACTTTTGTTGCAAAACGTGCCGCAAATTTCAATCCTACCGATATCAATATGAAAAGTATGACCGTCAGCACCGTTGATACAAGTCTTTGTGCATACGGTCTGATTGCCCCCTCTATCAATTCAGGTACACTGAATGTCGTCGTACTCATGTCCGATGCCAATTTTTCCGTATGTATTCCCGGTATCGAAAGCATATTCACAACCGAATTCGGCAGCTTTTCGAGTATTGCCGCCGCCTTCTCGATATCACTGATATCTGCCGGCATATTTTCCATCGCCCTGTTGACCGAATTCATGATCGTGCTTTTAATGAAGCTGTCATAGATCAGCGGCGAAAACATGGAACCCAACACCGGTGCAACTCCACACGCCACTATCGTTCCAAAGACATTCACTACCGATACCAGCAAGCCCTTTTTAAATCCTGCTATCGCAAACAATACCACCAATGCCACAACTCCGATGTCCAGCAACAATGCCATATTACATCACCTGTCCTTTTTAAAAATATTCGTTCAAATTATAACATATCTTTCAACAGTCTACAAGATATTTTTTACACTATAAATGAGCAAATTCCGAATTCTTTGTGAAACTGCACAATATTCGCAAGTCCCCGACCTCTCCACCACCGCCTGCGGCGGCGGTTCCCCTCTCCTTACGAAGGAGAGGCAAGAGTGACTTCCACAAGTCATCAACTGACCGCAAGGCAAAAAGTTGGCTTGCCTCCCCTGATTTCAGGGGAAGTGCCGAGCGTAGCGAGGCGGAGAGGTTAAATGCGGCGACAGCCGCATAGACGTTTTTTGTGCAGCTTTCAAATTTGCTCATTTATAGTTTTACATATATACCAAAAACAGCAATCAACCCTTTCGCCGACTGCTGTTTTTTTCAACTTCATTTCTTTTTGTCCGTGATCTTCTTTTCTTCGCCTTTGAGAAGCCTTTTGATATTATCTTTATGACGTACTATTACAAGTATTCCCGTGATCAGTGCCAGTATTGCCGAATACCATACAAACGGCATTGTCGGGTTCTGCAGCGGTGTCACTGCACCAAGCACTCCGTTATGATCAAGTATTCTCAATACAAATGCCGTGATCGGATATGCCGATGCATTGAACAATGCACATACGGATATAATCTTCGTTGCCGTGAATACGACCGCAAATATCAGCAGTGCCACGATAAGCACTCTCCAGTCCGTCATCAGCATGACTGCCGCTGTCGTCACAACTCCCTTGCCGCCTTTGAATTTATAATATACAGGCATGGTATGTCCTACCACGGCAAACAAGCCTGCTGTACACATCAGATAATATCTCTGCAGTTCAGGTTCGCCCCACATGATAAAATATGCGATCGCAACGGATATGACACCCTTCAAAAAATCTCCTACGAAAGTGATGACCGCAGGCACTTTGCCGACACATCTCAATACATTCGTGAATCCTGCATTGCCGCTGCCGAGTGTCCTGATATCCTTATGCAGAACGATCTTCGTTACTATAATAGACGTATTCACACTGCTGATCAGATATGCCGCCGCTACCGCTATGATTATCCTTAACCAATATGCCGAAAAAAATCCCAATATCTCGCCCATTTTTACTCACTCCACAAAATAATGCATAATTATTTTTTATTTTCCGAAATTTACAACAAGCCCGCTGTTCACAATTCAATTATGAATTATTTCTTCTCTCCACGTTCCCTTATGATGAATCTGATCGGAGTACCCTGCATTCCGAATGTTTCCCTTATCCTGTTTTCAAGGTATCTCTGATACGAAAAATGAAACAGTTCCGCCGAATTCACAAAAAAGACAAATGTAGGCGGCTTCACGGATGCCTGTGTCATATAGAGTATTTTCAAGCGTCTGCCCTTGTCTGTAGGCGGCTGTACTCTTGAAGTTGCCTCTGCCAGCAAGTCATTCAGCATTCCCGTTGTGATTCTCATCGCCGCCGAATTCACGACTGTAATAATTAACTCAAACAGCCTGTCAAGCCTTTGTCCCGTCTTTGCGGATATAAACACCATCGGTGCATACGACATGAACGAAAAATCATTTTCCAGCTTCTTTCTGTATTCGTCCATCGTCTTAGTATTCTTTTCGACAGCATCCCATTTATTCACGACAATAATGCTTGCCTTGCCCGATTCATGTGCAAGCCCTGCTATCTTTGAATCCTGTTCCGTAAAGCCGACTGTTGCGTCTATCATGATCAGGCAGACATCACTGCGTTCTATCGCCATTTTTGCACGGATAATACTGTACTTTTCGATTTCATCTTCAATGCGGCTGTTTCTTCGGATACCTGCGGTATCCGTGAGCTTGAATCTGCCGAATTTATTTTTGATTTCCGTGTCAATGCTGTCACGGGTAGTGCCTGCGATATTCGATACGATACATCTTTCTTCACCTGTAATCTTATTCACAAGCGAAGATTTGCCTGCATTCGGTCTGCCTATTATCGCAACGCTGATAATATCACTTTCTTCTTCATTTTCGGGCTGTTCGGGCAGATACTCAAACACCGCATCCAACAGATCGCCCGTACCGTGTCCATGCACGGAAGATACCTGTATCGGATCACCCAAGCCCAGATTATAGAATTCATAAAAATCAGGATCGGGCTCGCCTACTTTATCGCACTTGTTCACGCACAATACGACAGGTCTGCCGCTTTTCTGAAGCATTGATGCCACTTCATGATCTGTTGCAACAACACCGCTTTTGATATCCGTCACCAGCACGATCACATCTGCCGCATCTATCGCAAGCTGTGCCTGCACCCTCATCTGCTTCAGTATGATATCTTCCGAATACGGCTCTATACCGCCCGTATCTACAAGGGATATCTTCCTGTTTCTCCATTCACATTCGCCGAAAATCCTGTCCCTTGTCACTCCCGGCGTGTCATTCACTATCGCAATTCTGTCACCGACCAGCTTGTTGAAAAGCGTGGATTTTCCCACATTTGGTCTGCCGACTATTGCCACTACAGGTTTTGCCATAATTTCACCCCTTATCTGCAACAATAAAAAAAGAGAAGGAATCGCTCCCTCTCTGTTTTTGTGAAAAAAATCGAAGGGCTTTTTTATATCAAAATCAAGCCTCTTCCTGTGCAACAACTGCTCTGCCTCTGTAAGTACCGCAGTTTGAGCAGGCTCTGTGAGCGAGCTTATATTCACCGCAGTCAGGGCATTTTGCAAGTGCAGGAGCTGTCAGCTTCCATACTGCCGAACGTCTTGTGTTCTTTCTTGCTTTAGAAGTTTTTCTCTTGGGTACTGCCATTTTTCTTCTCCTCCTTGATAATAAAGTACCGAAAATCACTCTGACAGAAGCTGTCTGAGCACTGCCAGTCTCGGATCGGGTTCATGCTTTTGGCATGAACATTCTCCTTCATTCAGATTTTTTCCGCACTTCGGACACAAGCCCTTACAAGATTCTTTGCAGAGGAACTTTGACGGAAGTTCCAGAAGAATATCATCTCTGAGTAAAGACACAGTATCGAGCTTATAGTCAGGTGCTTGTATATAGTCATCGCTTTCGTCCTCACGGGCTTCTGCAATGAGAATATGACTGAACTGAAATACAAAATGCTTTTTCAAAGGCTCAAGGCATCTGTCACATTCACAAAAATAATCCAATCCGACATCCGCCTCAAACTCGGCAACCCCCGCCCTGTTCCTCACGGTGATATCCGCTGAAACGGGCTCTCTGAAATTCTCGTGCATATCGGGAAAATTCATTTCTTCATGCACGGAAAGGCTCTCATTTTCATTAAGAAACACTTTCTTCAAATCAAGGATCACATTATCACCTCTGCCGAATCATTTAAAACGCCTTTTTCTATTATAATAATCCGAAACCGCTTTGTCAATAGTTTTTCTTCAAATTCTCCCAAATTTATTCTTTTGCGGAGATATTATAAAGGCTGCTTTTGCCAAGAATATAGACACTGTTTGCATCCGCAAAGCGTATTTTCCTTGAATCGCCCGTTGACTTCATGTCGGCGATCCGTTTGCCCTTCATATCGTATACCGCCACATCTTCATCAAACAAAACGGCGATCCTGCTATATTTGCAGTCGACGGAAAGCACCTGTCGGTTTGTCATGATATCGGCTGCATTTTTTCCGTTTTCATCCGTCATCATCACTTCGCATTCCTTGCCGTCAGGCGTTGACGAAAGCGATAAAAGCATCCCCTTCTGCCTGTCAAGCGTATATGTCGTCAGGAATTTGCCATGATAATCTATGTTCGCCTTTGAACCGTCATTGATATTGATATAATACGCTGCTTTATCTCCTACCGCAACCGCATTGCCGTTGTCAAGATATTTGACATCATAGATATATATTTCATCAAATTCATATCTCTGCAAATAACTGCTTTGCGAAAAATCCAGCACATACAGTACAGAAAGCAGACTTCCGCCCTTTGCGGAAAGTCCCGATACCACTGCCCTCGTTCCGTCTGCATTGACCGAAACTTTATTCACATAGAAATCCGCAAACGAATAAGCATACATTTCAAGACCGTCTTTTCTGTATACCGTCAGCTTTGCCAGATAATCACTGTCCTCCGTCAGTATACAGTAAATGCCTTTCGGACATACATCTGCACAGAATATCTTGTTTTCCGTCAGACCTGTTTTCAGAACACTTTTTCTGTCTATGATCGTATAGCCCGTTGCTCCTGCATTATACACGATCGAATAATAGGAATTCGTACTCAGTACGGGATTTGCAAAGGCATGGCTGACTTCCTGATATTTTCCTGCATTGGAATTCAATACAGTGATAGACGTATCACTGCAGTATACGGGCACTCCGTCCATTAAATCGAAATTTCCCATTTCCACATCAGCACCTGAAAAACCTGCAGGATAACCTTCGCCCTCAGATTTTCCCAGAAGGTCATATTCTACCCAGCGTGATATATTCTCCGGTGTCAGCTTGTCTATATTCATCAGTGCCATTACCACTATCACAGACAATACCAATATCAGAAATGCCTTAAAAAATTTCTTTGTCGCATTTTCGGGCAGCGGATCGGTATCCTTGATCTCCGCCAGCGGTGCATCTTCATAGCTGATATGCTCTCTCTCTGTATCACCGGCTATTTTTTTGATATATTCCCTTTTTTTCTTGTCCATAATCATTCCCTTCACTCAAAGACCTTTGGCAAGCCTTTCTCTTTCCGCCTGCGGCAGTCTCAGATACAGCGGCATCAGTTCATCCGATGTACAAAGCTGCTCTCTCCATGCCATCTTTTCGGCAGCCCTCGCCGTTCCGTAGGCGTGCTGAAACCGGATATTCTCCGGCACCAACTCCACATTTTCCATATCTTCAAATGCCTTTTTGCATATCTGTGCACCGTCACCTGCAAGATATATCCTGTCACAATACTTTTTTAATTCCTGTTTCAGCTCAGCTATACTCAATGCCCTGTCAGGCGTGAGCCTTTCAACCGTTCCGCCTTTCATCTCAAAAATCGCATTATACACCTGTGAACATCTTGCGTCCATCACTGCACATATTATCCCGCTCTCATACGGCATACTATATGCCATCGCTTCCAGTGTCGATACCGCCGCACACGGTTTCTCAAGCGGCATTGTCAAGCCCTTGACGGAGGCAACACCTATTCTCACTCCCGTGAATGAACCCGGTCCCACGTTCACCGCAAATACATCTATCTCCTGTATCGCCGTACCTGTCATCTTCAAAAGAGATTCCACGATCGGCATCAACGTCTGACTGTGCGTTGTCTTTACATTCAGATAAAACTCTCCCAAAAGCCTGCCGCTGTCAACAAGGGCGGCTGATACAGGCGTTGCACTTGTATCTACTGCCAGTATTTTCATATTTCTTCAGCCCCCTCTATCAAGATTTCCCTTTCATTTTCGGCAATTACATTGATATATATCCTGATACAATCTTCGGGAAGTACACTTTCGATATTCTCACTCCATTCGATAATCATGACACCGTTATCCATGTAATCAAAAAATCCCGTTGTATATAAATCATCAAATGTGTTTATCCTGTACATATCAAAGTGATATAAATTAAATTTTCCCTCGTACTCATGCACAAGGGCAAATGTCGGACTTGACACCCCGTCTTCTATGCCAAGTCCTCTTGCCAATCCCCTTGTAAATGCCGTCTTGCCTGCACCCAATCCCCCGAACATAGCGATTATTTCCGTACCTTTGAGCGTCTGTGCAAGCCTGAAAGCTATTTCTTCTGTTTCTTCATACGATTTACTGAAAAATTTCTGCAAAATGATTTCCCCTATCAGAAAAGACCTGTTATTTTTCCGTTGCTGTCAACATCAATTTTCTCTGCCGCCGGCACTTTCGGCAAGCCCGGCATTGTCATGATATCCCCTGTATAAACGACTACAAAGCCTGCACCATTCGACAATCTCACATCTCTTACCGTGATATTGAAATTCTGGGGTTTACCCAGTAATGCAGGATTATCCGACAGTGAGTACTGTGTCTTTGCCACGCATACAGGCAAATTTGCCGTATCGAGTTTTTCAATTTCAGCCAGTGCCTTTTGTGCCTGTGCCGTATAAATCACTCCGTCTGCACCGTATATATTTGTTGCAATCGTCTGAATTTTTTCTTTGATCGGCATATCATCGGGATAAAGTGTTCTGAACTCGGACGGCTTTTCAACTGCCTGTGCCACTTTCTCAGCCAATTCAATGCCGCCCTCTCCGCCTTTTGCGAATACCTCCGACAAGGCGAAATCTGCACCCAAATCTTTACAGTAATTCTCCACAAATGCCAATTCCTTATCCGTGTCATTTCCGAATCTATTTATCGCAACTACAACGGGTACGCCGAATTTCTGCATATTTCCGATATGCACACCCAAATTTACAATGCCCTTTTCAAGTGCCGTGAGATTTTCATTTGCAAGTTCCGTTTTCGGCACTCCGCCGTTATATTTCAATGCCCTCACCGTTGCAACCAATACAACCGCTGACGGTTTTAAGCCTGCCTTTCTGCACTTGATGTCAAAAAATTTCTCTGCACCCAAGTCTGAACCGAATCCAGCCTCAGTGACACAATAATCAGCCAATTTCAATGCCAATTTCGTTGCCCTTACGGAATTACAGCCGTGTGCGATATTCGCAAAAGGTCCGCCGTGCATAAGTGCAGGTGTACCCTCCAATGTCTGCACCAAATTCGGCTTGATTGCGTCTTTTAACAGTGCCGCCATAGCTCCGTTGGCTTTCACATCTCTTGCATATATCGGCTTGCCCTCAAAATTATACGCAACAAGGATATTTCCCAAACGCTCTTTCAAGTCGTCTATGTCAGCCGACAGGCACAATATTGCCATGACTTCACTTGCAACCGTGATGATAAAGCCATCTTCACGGGGTACACCGTTCACTTTGCCGCCCAAGCCTGCAACAATATTTCTCAATTCCCTGTCATTCATGTCAAGGCAACGCTTTATCAGAATTCTCCTTACATCTATATTAAGAGAATTTCCCTGCTGAATGTGATTGTCAAGCATCGCACACAACAAGTTATTTGCCGCTGTAATGGCGTGCATATCGCCTGTGAAGTGCAGATTGATATCCTCCATCGGAATGACCTGTGCATAGCCGCCGCCTGCCGCACCGCCTTTGATGCCAAATACGGGACCAAGTGACGGCTCTCTTAATGCGATAACGGTCTTTTTGCCAATTTTCGCCAGTGCGTCACCCAATCCGACAGATGTCGTCGTTTTTCCCTCTCCTGCAGGGGTGGGATTGATCGCCGTTACCAATATTAATTTGCCGTCTTTCTTGCCTGCCGTTTCTTTGATAAGACTTTCCGACAGCTTTGCTTTATATCTTCCGTAATATTCAAGATGTTCCTCTGCTATTCCCAACTTTTCCGCAACCTCTTTAATGGGCTGTGCCTTTACCTGCTGGGCTATCTCAATATCTGTAAGCATATCTACAACTTCCTTTCAATCTCAAATAATATTCTATTTTAACACATCTTTCT
>CAMHPW010000041.1 GCA_946187095.1 uncultured Clostridia bacterium
CAATTCTTTTTGCAAAAGTAAATTTTTCGCTTTGAGATTTTCTATTTGGGTGCGACTTTTGCATTGGTGTAAGAAGCCGTGAAAGTATCGGCTGATGTGATTTTTCCTGACGTGCCGGAAGAACCCTTGCTAATCCAGTCTGCCACTGATCCTTCAGATACGCTGTACTGTGTGTTATAGGGCAGATTTTCCACAACCACATAAGCCGCTTTTTGTACATTAACGGTAAATTGTGCTTTTGTATTGCTTTCCAAAAGACTTGGGCTTGTATATGACTGTTCTGTAAGGTCATCTTCACCGTTGGTAACCGTACCGGCAAATTTCTTGACAGAAATCGGCGTGCCATTGCCCTCAGCTGTTGACTTTCTCATTCCGATCGTATCGTTATTTTTTAATGTAAATACCATGCCTGACGGGGCTGTGAGTGTGACAGTGTAGGGGAAATCGACATTTGGACTCAATAAACTCGGCATACCCTCGGCATACTCTTTGACAAGTTTCAGATTGCCTGTGATATCGTCATCGCCCACGGTGGCACTTGTTTCACCGGTAGGAACGTCCGTTTCTTCGGATTGTTTTGTATAGCCTGTGGGGGCTTTGGATTCCACCCAGTAATAGTCGCCTGCCTTGGCAAGCTTGACGATTGTGCATTTTGATTCGGGCCTTCCGTTGTACACCTGATTGACAGCTGCAATAGCTGCAACAGTTTCATCTTCGGGAGTATTAGGATTATCTTCAACTGCCGCCACTCCCTCAACAGTAGGCTGGAGATAATTTGTATCGACTCCCGAACCTGTTGATGGATCAGGTTTCAGCCATTTGATATATTCCTGAGTACCGTCTGAACCTGTCACGATGGTTGCAATTTTGATATTGGTGGTATTGGTCTTGGGGAGTTCTTCATCACCCTCCTCACGCTTGTTGGCAAGTCCCAAAAGATAGGTATTTTTACTCTTATCATTATTAAAAGAACTTTCCTCAATATAGTTTGCAATCGTATTTGCATTCTGACCGCTTGCCGTGACATCACTCGGCGTGACGAACTGATATAAGCCTTTGTCGGTCAGTTTTTTGATTTCGGAATGACGTTCTTTACCGCCTGCACTTCCCTTGCCTGTACCGTTGGTAATTTGGAAATAGGCGGCATTATCGGGAGCGACTATCTTGTAAACGTCTGTATTATTATACTGTGAACCAATGACTTTATCGGGTTTGTAGCCGTCTGCATGGTTGATGACTTCCTCATTTTCGTCATAGAATACAACGTGTACATCGTCAAGCGGGGTACGGCTGACAGTACTGTTGCTTACACTGTCGGGAGTACCGGTATTAACGAAATAAATGGTTTTCGCCTCATTGGTGCTGTAGGGAATCGTGGGCAGAGATGATTTTTGACTTGCCTCTACAGCCGTTGCGGTATAAGCAACAGCAGAAAATGCACCGTTTTGACCTGATGAAACAAGGTTACCGTTATTGGTATCAAGAACATAGTTAGTGCCGCCTGTCAGATTCTGTGCCACGGTGACTTTTCTTGAAGATGTCGTCACACCGTCGGTGAAAATGACCTTGCTGTATTTGCCCTCAGAGCCTTTGGGAATACGGAACGCATATACTGTTTTGCCGTTGTTGTCGGTATAGGTAGTGTCGGCAACGCCTGTATTCGGAGTCATTGCCTTGACACCGGGCCAGTCTGTATAGGCACCGTCCACATCACCGTAGAAATAGGCATAAACAGCTCCGCCGCTGGCAAAATTGCCTGTGGAATCGGTAAGATATACAAAATCGGAATCGGTTTTGGGATTGAGCGGATCCGCCATAGATTCGTCTTTGTTGATGGTATAGCCGTTACGGACAGACTGAAGTGTAATCACTTTGTCGCTGCTGACATGGAGTGTCGAACCGGCATGATGGAAATTCTCTATTGTAGTACGGTCATAATTGCCCGAAGTATAGGGCTGACCGTCAGACACTTTCACAGTCAGATTTTCCACAAGATTATAACCATACGTACTCAGAGAACCTGTGGGACCGTCGGAAATCTTGAAAGAAGTTGCATTTTTTGGCAGTCTGATACGATAGAGATTGGCGGTACTTGTCGGATCGGCTTTGATACCGCTGTATACAGCAGGATTGCTGCCGTCCTTGACACCCTGAATGGTTGTACTGCCGTTATAGAAAGTCACATAGGGATCGGCAATAGTCGGATCAGTACCGGAAGTGGGGGTTACATCGATATAGATAAAGTTATTGATATCGTCACTGCCGTTGATATTACTGATATAGCCGTAACGGTCTTCGGGCTGATAAGTTGCCGTATAAGTTGCCGAAGTCTGGATATAATCGTCCCAGCCCCAGTTATTGACATACACAGCACCACCGTCCCATGTTGACAGACCGGAAGCATTGCTGTTTCCGACTGTACCGCTGTTTACGGTATACAAGTGACCTGCTGTAAACGTAACTTTCTCCGAAGAATAGTTATTGGAGGACGGTGAACTATTATTATGGAACATAACTTTATTGGGATCACCTGTAGTCGGGATTTTTGCCACATGGACATTATTGATGGTATGTCCTTCGGAAGTGGTATATGTGCTGCTTCCCGTGGTATGCACTGTAGACACTACAGTGTTGTTATTATAAAAAGTTGCATAGGTATCGTTCCACGAACCGCCGCTTGGCTGCTGAACATATATATTTTCAGTATCAACCGTAGCAACAGACGATTTTTGGTATATCTTGCCTTTCTCTGAAAGATCGGAAGGAAGTGTTATATTATCTGTCTGATTCGAGCTGGTGCCATCGCTGAAAATACATTTGGTATAACTTGAACCTGACGGCAAAGCATACTTCCATATATTGCTTGTTCCGACTCGTGTCATTTTCTGACCGGGGAAAGCACCGTTATTGGTGCTGTTGTTCCAAAGATAGATATAAGGCGGATCCCAGTTTTTGGTATTTTTGAAATAAATCACGTTTGGAGTGGTGGTTGAACCGCTGCCGCCCCACTTCTTTGAAATATTGCTCGATTCATCGTCCTGAATATAACCGGAATCACCGGAAACATCCTGTGTGACATAAAGCACAACACCGTCCGGTTCTGTACCTGATGTGGCAGGGGTAACACCAACTTGTGAATAGCCTGCTACGGCAGATTCATCTACCTGCGGCACTGCCATATTGGAACTGATGGTATTGCCGCCGACATCGATCGTATATTCATCATTCTTTGTGAATACGGGATAGAGAAGTGTAGGCTCTGAACCCGTGCTGTTGGTGATACGATACTGCATATCACCGAGAGTATAATTTTCTTTATAACGGGAAATTTTGGATTTCAATTCATAGATATCCGCCTGCTGAAGTACAACATCACCGTTATTGGCAATCACTTTGAAAGATGCCGCATTGTTCGGGATAGATACTTTATACCAGTGGTCTGTGGTTGTCAGGTCGACTTGTTCATCAGCGACAAATTTTGCTGTAATGGCAGTTTCAGTTGTCTGGAAAGGCGTACCGTCCTCACCGTAGAATATCACTTTGATATTGCTCATGGTCTTGGAAGTGACAAGATAGAGATTATCGCCACGCTTGGAATACGTTTCGTCATTGATACTGTCCGTGGTATTGGTGGACTGTACCGTGCTTGCAATCAGTTCAAGCGTACCGTCACTCTTTGTATGGTAATACATACCGTCTTGTGTACGGTTGCCCGTTGCTCCGTTGGCATTGACATCGGCAACTTTCTCGTATATCTCATAAGGAGCGGTCGTGCCGTTGGGATAGGTCAGAGTGAAGTGCTTGACATAACGGGGTGATGTCAGTTGGGGAATATCGATGGTATACCATCTGTCGCCGTTGGCATCGGGTTCACTCTGGATAAGAGTATAGGTACCTGCACCGTCTGCTGTTTTACCGCTTGCCGTAGAAACAAGAGCACCCTGATCGTCATAGAATCTCACTTTGACTTTGCCGATACCGTCTCCGGTACTTGTAACAGGCATCCATGCAGGAGAAGCATCATCAAGAATCTTGAGTTTGTCGCCACGGGTATTGTAATCAATGTGGGCATTTTGTGAACCGACAGAAATAACTGTTTCGCCCGCTGCCGTACTTTCGGCAAAGGTCGGTTCTGTTCTTGTGAGAGAAGTGCCGGAAAGTTTATAAACGAGTTTGCCTGTCGTATAGTCCTTGCTTACGATAGGACTCTGAGCGTCACCATATTTGAGTATGTCACAGAAATTCGTTGTTTCATTCGGGCGGCTGATACCGTTGTTTATCTTGAATCTTGTTGCACCTGTACTGTCGGCAGGGATAGGCACTCTGTAATACTGATAAGTAACATTATTAGGTTCTTGTTCTGTACCTTCGTTAATAGTCTTTGTGCCGGCATAATCCATGACATAGCCGTGACCGCCCTGAAGAATCTGTCTGCCGTGGTTGTCATAGAAAGTGATATGGGGATCGTCCCATGTACCGGCTGTAGTAGTGTCTATCTTCACATAGATATACTCATCATTTGTGTTGGAACGTGCAGGATAAGTATCGGTGGGACCTTCGTCATAATGCTGATAAGGGCTGCCGTCAGCTTTATAGAGATAACCGGGGTAATATTCAATGACACCGGTTTCCTGTCCGCCGTTCTGACTGCTCAGACCGTTATTGAAGATAACTTTGCTGTAATTTTTCCTGTCACCCTTGGGGATACGGAATTTATAGACAGTTTTGTCGTTGCTGTTTGTGAAAGTCGTTTCGGGGCTGAGGGGATAATTCGTTGTTACCGGCGGCTCACCGCTTGTAACACCGTTTTCCGTGCCGTTATACTTACTGGACCGAGCAGGATAGTTGTATGTGGTTGAATAATACGCTGTAGCATTATCAGTATACTCGGTACCTGCCGCAGCAACGCCCGGCCATGCAGAATAGCAGGCTCTCTGCCAGTTGTCGGAACGGAGATTTCCGCCGCCGTAGAAATAAGCATAAATATGGTCGCCCCAAGTGCTGTCGGGTTTCTCAAAGTAGATATAGTCATAGTCACTGTCAACATCGGGGCTATCATAAGTCACGCTTGTATCCTCACCGGAAAGATCGGTGATTTTGCTTGCACTCCGGATAAGAGATACTTCTATGGGATGATTTGAATCCTGACAGTCTGCCATAGCGGTAACACTGCTGTTGTCATTAAGTACATAATAGTTGCCGTAGTTCTTGACACCCTTGCCTTTTTCAGTTGTAGAACCGTCATTCAGTACCTGAATATTTGTGCGGTAGGCATAGGGGGACTGAGGTGAATCATTAGCGGTAAAAGTGCCGGGAATTGTACTGTTGTCGATACCGTTGTTGATACGGAACGATTTCGCATTTTTTGGGATCGTCAGTTCATAGGTGAGATAATGCTCAATGCCGTTGCTGTCGGCAAGCCTGTAATTGCTTTCCGCATAGGCATAAGGCTCCATCATATAGCCCGGGAACGGCTGACCGTTGACGGGAGTTGTGCCTGCTTCATCTTCAAAGAATTCGATATGGATATTGTGCCATACCTGCTGGCTGTTGCAGTAGAAGATAACTTTCTGGTCGGTGGGTTCATATTTTCTTGCCTGAGCCATCGTGCCCGTGTACGATGTATTGGAAGTACCGGGAATGGTACCGGTCATACGTTTGTCACTGACAGAACTGTCCTCCGGTGCCCAATAATTTTCTTCCGATGTAACAGGCACGTCCCAATAACATTTTTCACCGTTCTTTTCCTCATATTTGGAACCCCAGTTTGTTTTGTGATATATCTTGCCAAGTTCAAAATTGAATCGTTTTGTGGTTCTGATACACTGGTCGCCGTAGTACATACAGAAACGCACTTCCGTATAGCCGTCGGGCGGCTGTATCTTCCATACGACCGTGGTTCTGCCGTTATAATCATCGACAAAGCGTTCCCATACGGCATATTCCACAAAGTCCTGTCCGTTATTTTTGGTGAACTGTGCGGCTACCCACGGATATTTTCTGTCTGCTTCGCTTGTATAGGCTTCGTCAGCAAATCCTATTTCTTCATCCTGACTGTGCGTACCGGGGTTACTTGCCGTCGCAGGTGTCGAATCTGCAAAGAAAGTTTCTCGCCATGCGACATTGGGTGTTCCGAATGAGGACTTATCCTCTGTGCCGAGATAATTGCCGTTTGTACCGGCAGCGTCGTTATAATCACGGAAATAGATATAATCACTGTCGTTACGGGGAAGAATCCAGTCACTGTCGGAAGCTGTCGGGGGAGTGTCGGAACCGTAGGAAATCGTCGTGTTGGATATGGTGATTTGCGATGTCACAACTTCATCTTTGGGAATGTTGATATCACTTGACGGGATTTTATTTTCAATCGTCTTTGTGGGAACTTTTTTGGGTTCATTGAAGCTGTATGTCGGCGGATTGGTTTTTTCCCTGATATACAGGTCAAGTTCCGCACCTTCCAAACCTTCTTTATCAGTGCTTGTTTTTCCGTTTGTTTTTTCTGCCGTGATCTCAATCGACCTGTTGTTGACATAGGCAACAAGATGGTCGGTCGTTGCATTTTCGCCAACGGTGATTTCTGTTAGGTTAGTTGTACCGACATAGCCCGTCATGGCACCGCCGGAATTGATTTCCACAGTCGTATTGACATTGGTTTTGCCGGTTTCTGTGATGTGGTATGTCGTGCCGAGAGGAATACCTGTGATAACGACTTTCTGACCGTCTTTCAGAGTGAAAGTAGCGTCATTGCTTGAACCGTTCGTCATGACCTGAACGGGTTCGGAAGAAGTGGAAGTCGTCTTTTTGGCTCCCGAAGAAGTCGTTGACAGCTTTGTAGCCGACAGATTGGTATAATCCGAAACGGCACCGCCCACGCCAAAGACATTGTAAAGTTTTATCGTATATGTAAATTCCTCATTGGGCGATTCTTTGTTGATAATGGTATTCTGAATGGTAAGCGTACCCGTGCGGACAGTGTTTTCGACATATTCCGTCAGCTGTGTAGAATAGGTGGCAGGCAGGCTTGCGTCATTGCTGAAAAGAAATGAACTGTTCCTGTTTCCTGTGCCTGTCGCATTGTAGGTGGCGGCATCTTCATTGAAAAGTGTATTGTTATCACGGTCTACCAGTCTGTATTGCGTGGTATAGAAATCGGAAACGGCTCGTGTATTCGTTTCTGTCGCCTGTATTTGGTTGGAAGTATCGAAAAGCGTCGGAGTAGTGGAACCGCTTCTTGCAAGCCTGTGGATATTATCCCCCTGCTTGATGGTCATTTTGGTATTTCTTGTAAACTGCTTTTCAAATTCGGCAGAGGATTCTTTACCGTCATCGTCCGTATAGACAGCGTCATCTGTACCGTATTTTAGCCATAGTTCACCTGAAGAAGTGGTTTTGCCGACCATCTTACCCGACGGGCTGACAGTTTTATCTACCCACCAATAGCCGGTATGGGTAACATAGCCGGGTGTGCCGCTGAATTTCGGTGCGGCTGAGGAAGTATCCGTTCCGTTGGGAGTCATCTGCGTCTGCAGTCCGGTTTCGCCTGTTCTTGTAACGGTGGTTGTCGTGGGGAATTTCGCACCGCTGTCCATGATATCGTCAGTGTTGATATTTGCCGTGCTGTTTGTATTCTGTACGGTGTATTTGAAAACATCATCTTCGGCGGCAGCTTTTGTCAGTGCAAGCAAGCCGTCATTGACATCGTCAAACTTTGTCACTTCGGCTATTTTCATTTTGGAGGAGTTGCTGATAGGCGTATAGTTGTAGCGTATCATGAGGTTGGAGTCAAGCATACCACGCTCCATATAGAATATCGTCATGGTATGTGTCTTTCTGGTATATTTGACACCGTCATCTGTATTGGTATAGCTGCCTTCAGCAAACAAAAGAAAGAATATCACAAACTATTGGAGGAATAAAAGATACAGCTATAAATATGATTAAAAATGCTACTGATAATATAAACAATAAAGTAAAATTAGGAGATATAAAAAGATATAATGGGACTAACATTGGGAGCTTTGATAATTTATCTAATTCTAATAGTATTAATAGTTTTGGAAATGCTAAAAATTATGTCAGAAATAGTGCTCAAGTTGATAATCATATATTTCAGACTCCTTCAACTGAAAATAAAAAATTAGGACTTTATAAAAAAGTAATAAG
>CAMHPW010000042.1 GCA_946187095.1 uncultured Clostridia bacterium
CAATGCAAGCCTGAAACTCCGTAAAAAAGAAATTGAAACGCTTGCCAATAAAATGGACGAGGAAAGGAAGAAATTACAGTGATCAATATTATCAAAGCAGACGGTAAAAATGAAGTTGAATTTCTCTCCAAGATAGAGGAGAGAAGCAGAAATACAAATAATGATGTAACGGCAGTCGTTACAGAAATCATCAACAATGTCCGTGAAAACGGTGACAAGGCTGTCAAAGAATACACGATTAAATTTGACGGCAAAGCCCCCGAAAATTTTGAAGTGTCAAAAGATGAGATTATGTCGGCAGTTACGGAATGTGAACCCGAATTTATCGTAACTCTCAAAAAAGCTGCCGATAATATCCGGGATTTTCACAGCCGTCAGAAACAGCAAAGCTGGCTGACAACAAAAGATAACGGCGTTATCATGGGACAGCGTGTAAGAGGTCTTGCAAGAGTAGGTTTGTATGTACCCGGCGGCACAGCGGCTTATCCGTCATCTGTACTGATGAATGCTATCCCTGCAAAAATTGCAGGTGTCGGTGAGATCATCATGGTGACACCCCCTATGAAAGACGGCAAGCCTAATCCGAATATCATGGCAGCGGCGGCGATTGCAGGCGTTGACAGAGTATTTTTAATGGGCGGGGCACAGGCAATTGCCGCTTTGGCTTACGGTACGGAAAGCGTTCCGAAAGTGGATAAGATCGTCGGTCCCGGCAATATCTTTGTTGCAACGGCTAAAAAATTGCTTTATGGAAATGTCGATATCGACATGATTGCAGGACCGAGTGAAATTCTTGTTTTGGCAGACGAAACCGCAAACCCGAAATTTCTGGCGGCGGATTTAATGTCACAGGCTGAACATGATAAATTAGCGTCTGCCATTATGGTGACGACTTCGGAAACATTGGCATATGAAACCGTTTCACAGATTGAAAGACAGGTTCAAATGCTTTCCAGAAAAGATATCATTGAAACATCTCTGACAAATTACGGAGTTATTATCGTATGCGATACAATGGAAAAGGCTGTTGCAATGGCTAATAAATTAGCCCCCGAACACCTTGAAGTATGCTGTAAAAATCCGTTGGAATATATCGGCAAATTGGACAATGCAGGCTCTGTATTTTTGGGCAACTATTCCCCCGAACCGCTGGGAGATTACTTTGCAGGACCGAATCACGTTTTGCCGACAAGCGGTACAGCGAGATTCTTTTCACCGCTGTCCGTTGACAGTTTCGTGAAAAAGTCAAGTTTCATTTATTATACGGAAAATGCCCTTGCAAAAGACAAGGAAGATATCATGAGATTTGCGGAAACAGAGGGCTTGACCGCTCACGCAAATTCGATTGGTGTAAGATTTGAATGAAATTAAACGATTATGGGGATAACCCGTGAGAGGACTCTCTCTTTTGCAAAAAGGGTTTTCCCCACGCAGATTTTTTAGGAGAGGAAAAGAAAGTATGTATGAATTATGCGGAAAAGTAAGGGATTTAAAGCCGTATGAGCCGATTAAAGGCACTTACAGAATAAGACTTGACGCAAATGAAAGTTTCTATAATATGCCCGATGAGATAAAGCAGGAAATAAAAGATATTATTGATACAATGCCGTTTAATCGTTATCCCGATTCGACAGCCGCAAAACCCATTCAAGCCTTTGCGGAATATTACGGCATATCACCCGAAAATGTCACGGCGACAAACGGTTCCGATGAAATGCTGTATATATTGGCATCAGCCATGCTGGAAAGAAACAGTGTCGTAGTTGTTGCGGAACCCGATTTTTCCATGTACCGATTTTATTCGGCACTGTCGGAAAATACGGTGATCGGCTATCAGAAAACGGCGGATTTGCAGATAGACGTTGACGAACTCATTAAGACGGTGAATGAAAATAATGCGGATATGGTGATATTTTCCAATCCGTGTAATCCGACAGGTCAGGGTATCACTGCCGAAAATGCAAGAAAATTAATTAAGAGCGTAAAGGCATTGGTCGTATTGGACGAGGCTTACATGGATTTCTGGAATGAAAGCATATTGAAAGAGGCTGCTGAATATGATAATTTGATTGTCCTGAAAACAGCGTCAAAGGCAATCGGAAGTGCGGCGATCAGATTGGGCTTTGCAGTGGCGAATGCGAAAATTACAAGGGCTTTGCAGGCGGTGAAATCACCCTATAACGTCAATACTCTTACACAGGAGATAGGCACTGTTATTTATCAGCATAAGGAACTTCTGAATGAAAGATGTGCAGAGATAATTAAAAATACAAAGGATTTGTATGAGGGCTTGATGACTCTGAAAAAACAGTATGATATGCCGATCGAGATATACAAGCCCTGCACGAATTTTGTTTTCATGAAAATGGATTTTGCAAGGTCGGCATATGAATATCTTCTGGAAAACGGTATCGCTGTGAGATATTTCAAGCCCGATTATCTGAGAATTACGGCGGGCAGTACGGACGAAAACAAGGAGTTTTTGAGATACTTTGAGAAATACATTGTGGAAAAATACGTTTATATAGGCATATAATTTTATGCAAAACTGTTAAATATCAGGCATTTCAAAAAATAATCGTTCAAATTCTGTTTACAAATCGGAAAAAATAAGTTATACTATATTCGCAATAAAAGAAAAGGTGGCATGAAAAACAATGCGTACAGCAGTAATCGACAGGAAAACCAAAGAAACGGATATCCACGTTGAACTGAATTTAGACGGCGGTGAAACGGATATATCCACGGGCATAGGATTTTTTGACCATATGCTGACGGCATTTTCTGTACACGGCGGATTCGGACTTACCGTGAAAGCCGTCGGGGATTTGCACGTTGACTGTCACCATACCGTGGAAGATACGGGTATTGTAATCGGTAAGGCTTTTGACAAGGCTCTCAAAGATAAGGGCGGTATTGAAAGATTCGGTTCTTTCTATGTGCCGATGGATGAAGCATTGGCATTCTGTTCACTGGATATCAGCGGCAGACCGTTTCTTGTATTCGATGCAGACTTTCCCGAAGAAAGAATCGGCACTTATGATAGCTGCATGACAGAGGAATTCATGAGGGCATTCGCCTATCATTCGGGAATAACCCTGCATTTGAAATTATGCTATGGAAAAAATTCGCATCACATTACAGAGGCAATTTATAAAGCGTTGGCACACGCCTTGAAAGCCGCTGTAAAAATGACGGAAAGTGACAAGCCTTTGTCAACGAAAGGTGTATTGTGATTATAATATAGAAAGGTTGATATAGATGTTAGTATTGCCTGCAATAGACATAAAAGACGGAAACTGCGTAAGACTGTACAGGGGAGATTATTCTACTGTGCATAAAGTAGCAGAGAGTGCCGTTGAAACGGCAAAGGAATTTGAAAAAGCCGGTGCGGAATTCATGCACATGGTCGATTTGGATGGTGCAAAGGACGGTAAAAGAGTCAACAATGACCTGATACTTGATGTAAGAAAGAACTGTGATTTAAAAATAGAAGTCGGCGGCGGTATCAGGGATATGGAGTCAATAGACTTTTATCTCGAAAACGGCATTGACAGAGTGATTTTAGGTTCAGCGGCAATCAGAAATCCCGAATTTGTCAAAGAAGCTGTCAAAAAATATTCTTCACAGATCGCTGTAAGTATCGATGCACTTGACGGCATGGTCTCGGCTGACGGCTGGACGGATACCTTTGAGATCAATTATATCGAGCTTGCAAAGCGTATGGAAGATATCGGCGTGAAATATCTGATATTCACGGATATCTCCAAAGACGGTATGCTGTCGGGACCGAATCTTGTCATGCTTGATGAACTCAAAACCGCTGTAAAATGTAATATTATCGCTTCGGGCGGTGTATCGAATCTCAAGGATATATTGAATCTGACCGCACTTGATATATACGGTGCCATCAGCGGCAAGGCAATCTATACGGGTGACCTTGATTTAAAGAGGGCTGTTGAAGTGGCACAGGCGGCTTCCAAAAAGAAAGGATAAGGAGTTTTTGAATTGTACGAGTTTATAGAGGATTATTTCAAAAAGGCTGACTTATTGCCTGCCATTATTCAGGAAAAGGATACAGGGGAAGTTTTAATGCTTGCCTATATGAACAGGGAATCCATGAGAAAAACATTCGAAACAGGTTATACATGGTTTTACAGCCGTTCAAGACAGGAACTCTGGAATAAAGGTGCAACAAGCGGTCACCTGCAGAAAATCATTGATATCAAAGGTGACTGCGACAAAGATACATTACTTGTTATAGTGGAACAGACAGGGGCGGCTTGTCATACAGGCAGTCATTCCTGTTTTTTCAATGAACTCTGGGAGGATAAAAAATAATGGATAACGAATTGTATAACCTGTATCAGACGATACTCGACAGAAAAGAAAATAAACAGGAAGGTTCCTATACCTGCTATCTCTTTGAAAAGGGAATCGACAAGATATTGAAAAAAGTCGGTGAAGAATGTTCCGAAACGATCATCGCCGCCAAAAACGGTGACAATAAAGAAACGGTTCTGGAAATATCGGATTTGATCTATCACCTGTTTGTCATGATGGCACAGCAGGGGATCACCGTTGATGAAGTCATGGAAGAACTTGCAAAACGCAGTCAGAAAACAGGAAATCTGAAAACATTCCATCAGGTAGACAAAAACACTTAAATCAATTAGCAATTAGCAATTAGCGATGATTGCTGATTGCTGATTTTTGTATCACTGAGAAAATTAGTTTTTTTTGAAAAGGGGTGTGGGGGAAAACTTTTTTTGCAAAAAAAGTTTTCCTCCACGGGAAAGGAATATTTTATGAAAACAAGTGATTTTTATTATGATCTGCCCGAAGAACTCATCGCACAGACACCTGTTGAACCCCGTGACAGTTCAAGGCTTCTTGTCATGGACAGGCAAACAGGTGAACTTGAACATAAACATTTTTATGATATACTCGATTATCTCCATGAGGGCGATTGTCTGATATTGAACGATTCGAGGGTATTGCCTGCAAGGATATTCGGCGAAAAAATCGGTACGGGTGCAACTGTGGAATTTCTTCTTTTAAAGCAGATAGAAAATAAAAAATGGGAAACTCTCGTAAAGCCCGGTAAAAAAGCCCGTGAGGGTGCAAAATTCAGGTTTGGCAACGGCTTGATGACAGCAAAAATCCTTGAAGTGAAAGACGACGGCAACAGAGTTGTGGAATTTGAATGTGAAGGCAGTTTTTTTGAAAAGCTCGACCAACTCGGACAAATGCCTTTGCCTCCGTACATACATGAAAAATTGCAGGATAAAGAGCGTTATCAGACAGTGTACAGCCGTGAATTAGGCTCGGCGGCGGCACCTACGGCGGGACTGCATTTCACAAAGGAACTTTTGCAGAAAGCAAAAGACAAGGGCGTAAAAATCGGCTTTGTGACACTTCATGTGGGTTTAGGCACATTCCGCCCTGTCAAAGTCGATGATGTGACAAATCATAAAATGCATTCGGAACATTATGAACTGCCGCAGGAAACCGCTGATCTGATCAATGAAACAAAGAAAAACGGCGGCAGGGTAATTTCTGTCGGCACGACAAGCTGTCGCACTTTGGAAACAGTCGCTAAAAAAGAGGGCTGTATCAAAGCCAGTGAGGGCTGGACGGATATATTTATCTATCCCGGCTTTCAATTTGAAGTGCTTGACGGTCTGATAACGAATTTTCACCTGCCCGAAAGTACCCTTATCATGCTTGTGTCTGCATTTGCAGGCTTTGACAATGTAATGAATGCGTACAAAATCGCCGTTGAAGAAAAATACAGATTTTTCAGTTTCGGTGATGCCATGTTCATAGCAAACGGTGTGAAAGCATGAAATTTGTTGTGGAGAGAGAACTTGACGGCATCAGCGTGCAGAACTTTCTGAAAAGGCATTGTCATGTATCATCAAGGCTTCTGGCAAAGCTGAAACGCACTCAAAACGGCATTACCGCAAACGGTGAACATATCCGAAGTATTGATATCCTTCACAGCGGAGATGTAGTTGAAATACAAATGCCCGAAGATGAAAATGAAATAGTGCCTGTCGATAACCCTGTCGAGATCGTCTATGAAGATGACGAAGTGCTGATATTCAATAAACCGCCGTTCATGCCTGTACACCCTGTAAGAGAACATCAGCTTGATACACTGGCAAATTATGCCGTTTATTATGCCCGTTCCAAAGGCGAAAATTACGCTTTCAGGGCGGTGAACAGGCTTGACAGGGATACATCGGGACTTGTTCTGACGGCAAAAAGCAGTTTTGCCATGACGTATCTGACAAGCCGTGTCAAAAAAGTGTATGTGGCATTGTGTGAGGGGGAACTGTCGGGCAGCGGTACAATTGATTCACCCATTCGGCTGAAAGAAGGTCATACCATACAGAGAGAAGTCGGAGAGGGCGGAATCAAAGCCATGACGCATTACAGGGCGGTCAAAACAATGTACGGTCACACTTATGTCGAATTCACACTTGAAACAGGTCGTACACATCAGATCAGAGTGCATATGTCAAGTATCGGACATTCGCTTGCGGGAGATGATATGTACGGCGGCAGCAGGAAATATTTTGACAGACAGTGCCTGCATTGTGCGGAACTTCAATTCATGCATCCTGTCACGCATGAGATCATAACCGTCAGAAAAGAACCTGATGACTGGTTTGAAATGATAGCAAAAAAATCATAAAACGGAGCGGTTTTCCGTAGAAACGGAAAGCTGTTCCGTCTTTTTTATATAAGAATAGCCGATACTGTCGGACGAAATTTTTGCATAAACAGGTATGAATTCTTTTCGTGAGTCATATAATGAAATATCGCTGTTTATAATAATGGCATACATAAAAGTGATTACATAATCTCATGATCGGAATATAATAGTAGTGTGTTGATTTTTATAGACAGTGATTAAAAAAATATGTTTCGGGGCAAATTACTATCAGCACATATTTTTTAAAAAAATCAGATCACGGAGTGTGAAAAAATGATGAATATCAGACGGGGAGATATCTATTATGCCGATTTAAGTCCCGTTGTAGGCTCGGAACAGGGCGGTGTACGTCCTGTACTGATCATTCAGAACAATGTCGGGAACAGATTCAGCCCGACAGTGATAGCGGCTGCCATCACAAGCCGCAATGAAAAGGCGAATCTGCCTACACATATCAGACTTTATGCAGATGACAGCGGCTTGTCAAAGGATTCCGTTGTACTTCTGGAACAGATTCGTACACTTGACAAAAAAAGGCTCAAAGAGAAAATGGGAACGCTGAACAGCAATGATATGTATAAAGTAGATGAGGCACTTTCGATCAGTTTCGGACTTGCCCCCGAACCACGAAGGCAGGTTACATAACAGAATAGCAATATTTTGTTATGTGCGAAAAAAGCGGCAGGACAAAACTGCCGCTGAAAATTTTTTTATGCAAGCATAAAAGACAAATTTTTGATTTAACTTATGAGATAATATAACTGCCGACAGCGGAGATGATACATTGAAATACACGATATATATAGATATTCTTTTTTGCGTGAATTTTATCATTGATTATATCATATTGGTGTCGGTAAGATATTTCAGGGGCTTGAATACCAAAAATGCAAGGCTGCTGGCAGGGGCTTTTGTCGGTGGACTTGGCTCATTGGTGATACTTTTGCCGCCGATGCCTGTCTATTTTTCATGGGCGGTGAATCTGCTTGAAACGCTTGCCGTTGCGGCAACCGCATTTTTACCCATGAATGGCAGAAAATTCATTAAAACAGCGGTTTCTATGTTTATTGTCAGCTTTTTCTACTGCGGTGCCATGTCGGCAGTACTTGCATTGTTTTCTCCCGAAAATCTCATTGTCAGAAACAGTACGGTCTATATAGGCATATCTCCTCTCATGCTCGTCGGCTCGACATTGGCGATATATATTCTGCTGAAAGTGTTTCTGAAAATATGGGGGAGAATGTTGCCGCCCAAAACGTGCCAAATTGAAATATGCCATAACGGAAAATCGCTTTCACTCAATGGCACTGTTGATACAGGCAATACCCTGCAGAAACTGCGGGAGAACATATCGAAAGTGATCGTTGGGAAGGAACAGACTGTGAACCTG
>CAMHPW010000043.1 GCA_946187095.1 uncultured Clostridia bacterium
TTCACGAAGCCATTGTCAACAGATTCTTTTGTCACCTCTCTAAATATACTTACCCTATTCCGATTTCTTTGAGATGTTCCATCGCCTCTTTGCCGTAAACGACACTGCCGCCCGTTGCAATGACACTCTTTTTCACATTCACAGACGCATTGACACGGTTTTCTATTTCTTCAAAGCCCTCTATGCCTTCCTGTTCGATAATATCATGCAGAAACCTGTTTTCACTTTCCTGTATCAGCAGATCGGAATCCAGAAATCTGTAACCCAGAATTTTCGCCAACACTACTCCGACTGTACTTTTCCCACAGCCCGGCATTCCTATCAATACGATATTTTTCAAAATCTTCCCTCCCGAAACAATTATGAATTATGAATTAAACCATAACTTTCATTGTTTTAAGTAATAACAGGCGATTTTGTTAGTGGTAAAGCTAATTTTTGCAAAAGCTGATTACTTATCAAGCAAGTAATCAATAAGCGAAATATTAGCTTATTTACTGGATTTTTGGGATATATTACTTGATTTGTTGAAAGTTATGGATTAAAAAACGCACCCAAGTTTTTGTACTCAGGTGCATTTGAATTTTCATTAAAGGGCAGCCTTTGCCTTTTCAACAAGAGCTGTGAAGCCTGCTGCATCTGCAATAGCGATCTCGGAAAGCATTTTTCTGTTAAGAGTAATGCCAGCCTTTTTCAGACCATTCATGAAAGTGGAATAGTTGATGCCGTTAGCCTTGCAGCCTGCGGAAATACGGGTGATCCAGAGTCTTCTGAAATCTCTCTTTTTCTGTTTACGACCGATATATGCATAGTTGCCGCTTTTCATAACGGCTTCTTTCGCCATTTTAAAGTGCTTGCTTTTCGCACCCCAATAACCTTTTGCAAGTTTTAAAACCTTTTTTCTTCTTTTGCGTGTTGCCAACGCACCCTTTACACGAGCCATGTTATATACCTCCGATAGTAATTATTTGTAAGGAATCAGTCTCTTGATAGCTGCTACATTTGTCTTATCGGCAGCAACTGTCTTTCTCAGACCTCTTTTTCTCTTAGTGGTCTTTTTATTGAGGATATGGGATTTATTTGCGTGTGCACGGATAACCTTTCCGGTCTTGGAGAGCTTAAAGCGTTTTTTTGCTCCGCTGTGAGTCTTGATTTTAGGCATTTTGAGTGTCCTCCTTGTTTAATATTGCTTATCTGTTCGGTTTCGGTGCAAGGAACATCAGCATACTGCGTCCCTCCAGCTTTGCAGGCTTTTCGACAACCGCAAATTCCTGACAAGCCTCGGCAAATTTATCCATGATTTCCGTACCGAGTTCGGGATGTCCCATTTCACGTCCTCTGAAACGGATCGACACCTTTACTTTGTCACCGCTTTTGATGAATTTCTGCGTATGAGTGAGCTTTGTATTAAAATCATGCGTGTCTATATTCAGGGAAAGTCTTACTTCCTTGATATCGACAACGTGCTGATTTTTTCTTGCCTCTTTTTCACGCTTTGCCTGTTCAAAGCGATATTTGCCGTAGTCCATGATCTTGCACACAGGCGGAACAGCCTGCGGTGCGATCTTCACCAGATCGAGATTTTTTGCGGCAGCCTTTTCGAGAGCCTGTGCAGCGGACATGATGCCAAGCTGACCACCGTCTGAATCGATCACTCTGACCTCTTTATCACGAATTTCCTCGTTGATCTGAATTTCCTGCTTGCTAATTTCAACGCACCTCCAAAACATTTCTGAAACATAAAGAAAAGCACAGACTTTTTCATACGTCCGTGCAGCCAACATCATTGAGCAGAAAAAACTCCGCCCGAAAGAATATTGACCTGTACCGGACGTTACCCTACAGGTGAAAGCCGAAACTTTACTTTGTTGTACCCGTATACTATATCATATTTTTATTTTCTTGTCAATAGACTTTTTTATTTTTTCCAAACTTTTCAAATTTGTTGATTTTACACTTAATTTTCATTGAAAAAGCCGAAAATATATGTTACAATAAATAAACAATACGCAAGGCAGGCGAATGGATTTGAAAAAATTAAAATGGGATATTTCCACTACACAGATCATCATGTTCAGTTTTCTGATAGCCGTACTGACCGGAAGTATATTGCTTTCACTGCCGATCAGTTCGGCAAGCGGAAAACCTGTACCGTATATAGATGCCCTTTTTACTGCAACGACATCGGTATGTGTGACAGGACTCGTTACCCTCCCTACATTCAGTACATGGAGTGTGTTCGGGCAGATCATTATTTTAATTATGATACAAATGGGCGGTCTTGGGATAGTGACCATCATGTCAGGAATCCTTATCAGCCTTCACCGCCGCTTCGGTCTGAAAGACATGATACTGATACAGGACGCTTTCAATCTTAATTCACTTTCGGGTATCGTGGATTTTCTGAAAAAAGTTCTTATCGGCACATTCATCGTGGAAGGCGTCGGGGCTTTGCTGTATATGACGGTATTCATACCCGAATACGGCTGGAAAGGCATCTGGATATCCGTATTCAATGCGATCTCCGCATTCTGCAATGCCGGCATCGATATCATGTCCGAAAACAGTTTATGTCCCTATGCACTTGATCCTATGGTCAATTTTGCAACAAGTTTAATGGTCATTCTCGGCGGACTCGGCTATGTTGTCTGGTGGGATATCATCAGAGTATCAAGGCATTTCCCCAAAAAGAAATTCAAGTGTTTTTCCGCTTTATCTCTGCATAGTAAAATCGCCCTTTCCGCAACAGCAATATTGCTTTTAGTCGGAACTGTCGGATTTTTCATATTTGAATATAACAATCCGCTGACGCTCAAAAATTTATCTTTCTTTGACAAGCTGCAAATATCCTTCTTTCAGTCCATGACAACCAGAACAGCGGGATTTGCCTCTGTGCCGCAGCAGTATTTAACGAATACATCGGCAGTTTTTTCACTCTTTCTGATGTTCATCGGCGGTTCGCCTGTGGGAACGGCAGGCGGTGTCAAGACCGTCACAATGGCGGTACTTCTGTTCTCTGCATTAGCGGCTATCCGCAACAGACAAGACCTGTCTTTATTCAAAAGAAGGATATCAAAACAGGCGATCAGCAAAGCCATTGCCGTTGTGACTGTTTCATTTATGATCATGTTTATATCAACGATCCTGCTCTCTTCTGTCACCAATGCCGATATCATGGACATTGCCTATGAAACCGTCAGTGCAACTGCAACCGTGGGACTGACAAGAAATCTGACACCCACATTGAATATATGGGGAAAAATCATTATTATCTGTACAATGTATCTCGGCAGAGTCGGTCCTATCTCACTTCTGATAGCGTTCAATACAAAGAAAAATAAAAATAATATTATCAAAGATCCCATGGAGGATATCAGTATCGGTTAAAATAAGGAGGAAAATTCAATGGCAAAGGCTAAAATTTATGCAGTTTTCGGGCTTGGAAGATACGGCATTGCCGTCGCAAAGGAATTGGTGAAAAGCGGTGTCGAAGTACTGGCAGTCGATATGGACGAGGAGATCGTCAATGAGGCTGTCACAGAAATCCCTATCTGCAAATGTGCAGATGTGACCGATCCCGAAGTACTTAGACAGCTTGGCATTTCCGATATAGACGTAGTGATCATATCTATGGCAACTAATCTGGAAGCAAGCGTCATGGCAGCAATGCTTTGCAAGGAATTGGGTGTAAAGACCGTCATTGCAAAATGTGCAAGCGAAATGAACTGTAAAATACTCAGCAAGGTCGGGGCGGACAGAGTGGTATTCCCCGAAAATGAATCGGGCATCAGACTTGCCAAACATCTGCTCAGTTCGGGATTTTCCGATATCCTTGAACTCTCGGATGACGTTTCTATGGTGGAACTTGATGTCAGACCGGAATGGGAAGATAAAAACCTGCTGGAACTTGATCTCAGAAAAAAGTATTCCATCAATATCGTTTCGATTATCAATGAAGGCAAAGTCACCGTCAATATCGATCCTGAAAAGCCGCTTAAAAAGAATATGCGTTTGATCGTCATTGCCGATACCGCCAAACTCCGCAAATTGAAATAAGCAAACACAGCCGTACAGAAGTGTTGCGTATAAAAAAGACTTACAGATAATCTGTAAGTCTTTTTTCAAAGAAAAATTATTTCATAAGGCTCACGCCGTCCATTTCGTCGGGCTTTGACAAGCCTAACAACTGGAGCATTGTCGGAGCGATATCTGCCAGTCTGCCGCCGTCTCTCAAAATGCAGGGATGATTCACTACACAGAACGGTACCAAATTCGTTGTATGTGCCGTGAACGGTGAACCGTCTTCTTCGATCATCTTGTCAGCATTGCCATGATCCGCCGTGATCAGTGCCACACCGTCCATCTTTACAACAGCATTGACTACCTGTCCGACACATTCATCAACAGCTTCTACAGCCTTGACAGCCGCATCGAATACGCCTGTATGTCCTACCATGTCACAGTTGGCAAAGTTCAGTATCACGACATCATATTTGCCGCTCTCGATTCTCTCAACAGCATTTTTCGCCACCTCATAGGCACTCATTTCGGGCTGTAAATCGTAAGTCGCAACTTTCGGGGACGGTATCAGACATCTGTCTTCGCCTTCCGAAACCTTCTCCACGCCGCCGTTGAAGAAGAATGTTACATGAGCATATTTTTCCGTTTCGGCGATCCTGAGCTGTGTCATTCCCTTTGAAGAAATGTAATCACCGAACATATTGACAAGCGACTGCGGTTTGAAAGCAACTTCCACATTCGGCATCGTTGCATCATACTGTGTCATGCAAACGTAATTCAGCGGGAAAAAGCCCTTTCTTCTCTCGAATTTATCGAAGCTCTCATCTACAAGCGTTCTGGTGATCTCTCTTGCCCTGTCAGGTCTGAAGTTGCAGAAAATAACACTGTCGCCTGCATTGATCGTTGCATTTTCCTCACATACGAAAGGAATCACAAATTCATCTGTAACGCCGTTGGCATAGGAATTGGCAATTCCCTCAACAGCATCATTTTCCTTAACTCCCTCACCGTATACAAGAGCGGCATACGCTTTTTCCACTCTGTCCCAGTTGTTATCCCTGTCCATTGCATAATAACGTCCTGCAACAGTTGCGATCTTGCCAAGTCCGATCTCTTCGAGTTTTGCCTTGCATTCGGCTACATAATCTTTGGCACTTGACGGGGGTACATCTCTGCCGTCAAGGAATGCATGGAGCCATACGTTCCTGACACCCATTTTTTTAGCCATTTCGACAATGCCGTAAATATGCGTGATATGGCTATGCACACCGCCGGGGGACATCAAGCCCATCAAATGCAGAGCCTTGCCCTCACCCTTGGCATTTTCCATAGCCTTGACAAGAACTTCATTCTTCAATACACTGCCGTCCTGAATCGCCTTTGTTATTCTCGTCAGTTCCTGATAGACAACTCGACCTGCACCCATGTTGGTATGTCCGACTTCACTGTTGCCCATCTGACCGTCGGGCAAACCTACGTCCATACCTGACGCTGCTATCAAAGTGACAGGATTTGTCGAAAATATTCTTTCCATATTCGGCTTGTTAGCCGTTCTTATGGCATTACCGTAATTCGTGCCTATTCCAAAGCCGTCAAGTATCATCAATACTACAGGTTTTTTCATATTTTAGCCACCTTATATTTTTTATTCTCCGCATTATTTGCTTGCTGCTGCAATGAGTACGCCGAACTGGTCTGCTTTGAGTGAAGCACCGCCTATCAATCCGCCGTCAACGTCATACTGTGCAAGAAGTTCTTCGCAGTTTGCGGGATTCATGGAACCGCCATACTGAATGGTAACAGCGTTTGCAACGTCCTGTGAATACAGCTTTGCAAGGGTGTCACGAATGAGTTTGCAGACTTCTTCAGCCTGTTCGGAAGTTGCTACTTTACCTGTACCGATAGCCCATACAGGCTCATAAGCGATAACGGTCTTTTTAACGTCCTCTGCACTTATGTTGAACAAATCCAGTTTGATTTGTCTTGCAACGACTTCTTCCGTAATGCCGCATTCTCTTTCCCAGAGCAATTCGCCTACGCATACGATAGGCTTCAAACCTGCCGCCAGAGCTGCCTTTGTTCTCTTATTCACGGTTTCATCGGTTTCACCGAAATACTGTCTTCTTTCACTGTGACCGATAATAACATATTCTACGCCGATTTCTGTGAGCATATCGGCGGAAATTTCACCTGTGAAAGCACCGCTTTTTTCAAAGTGTACGTTCTCTGCACCGACTTTGATGTTTGTACCCTTTGTCATTTCAACGGCTGTTTCAAGATTCGTGAAAGGTACGCATATTACGACTTCACAATCCGCATTTTCAGCCAGCGGCTTAATGCCCTCGATCAAAGCCTTAGCTTCGGGGCGTGTCTTATTCATTTTCCAGTTGCCTGCCAATATTGTTTTTCTCAGTGACTTGTCCATTTTAACGATCTCCTTTTCATATATCAAATAACGGGACAAGGCATATACCGCCCTGCCCCGTCAAAAAATCAAATTATTCTTTTTCGTTCAGGCAAGCAATACCCGGAAGGATTTTGCCCTCGAGGAATTCAAGTGATGCACCGCCGCCTGTTGAAATGTGTGTCATTCTGTCTGCATAGCCGAGCTTCTCAACTGCTGCTGCGGAATCGCCGCCGCCGATGATGGAAATAGAGCCGCTCTCTGCAACTGCCTTTGCAACTGCAATTGTACCTGCCGCAAAGTTCTCCCATTCGGAAACGCCCATAGGTCCGTTCCATACAACCGTACCTGCACCTTCAAGAGCCTTTGCAAACTTTTCTCTTGTTTTCGGTCCGATATCGAGTCCCATCCAGCCGTCGGGAATCTCGGAAGAATTCACTACTTTATATTCTGCATTGGGCTTGTATTCCGTTGCAACTACCGTATCTTCGGGAATGAGGAAGTTAACGCCCTTTTCCTTTGCACTTGCCATGATGTCTTTGGCAAGTTCCACTTTATCAGCTTCACAGATAGATGTGCCGATAGAATAGCCGAGTGCATTCATGAATGTATAAGCCATGCCGCCGCCAATGATAAGTGTATCCACTTTGTCAAGCAGATTGGTGATAACGCCGATCTTGTCGGATACCTTTGCACCGCCGAGGATCGCTACGAAAGGTCTCTTGGGATCAGCCAAAGCTCCGCCCATTACGGAAATTTCTTTCTGAATGAGATAGCCGCATACTGCGGGGAGATAATCGGCTACACCTGCTGTAGAAGCGTGTGCCCTGTGAGCCGTGCCGAATGCGTCGTTTACATAGATTTCTGCAAGGTCAGCGAGTTTCTTTGAGAATTCGGGATCGTTCTTTTCTTCTTCCTTATGGAAACGCACATTCTCGATAAGTTCCACTTCACCGTCTTTAAGGCTTTCAGCGATACTCTTTGCACTTTCGCCTACAACGTCTTTTGCCATCTTTACTTCAAAGCCCAGAGCCTTTGAAAGATATGCGGCAACGGGTGCGAGTGAATATTTCATATTGAATTCGCCCTTCGGTCTGCCGAGATGTGAGCAAAGAATTACTTTCGCATTGTGGTCAACGAGATACTTGATGGTTTTCATAGCTTCATCAATACGCTTGGGATCGGAAATATTGCCTTCTCCGTCAAACGGTACGTTGAAGTCACAGCGTACAAGTACTTTTTTGCCTGCTACGTCGATATCCTCGACTGTCTTTTTGTTAAGATAGTTCATCTCTATAACATCCTTTCAGATTATTATTGAAAGTGCAGAACGAGCTTTTCACACGCCACACTTCTTATCGTCTACTATTTTATAACATTTCATGCATTTTTTCAATAGGAAAAAATAAATTTTGGAATATATTTATACATTTTTTTCACTACTTGGCAAATTCAGGGTATTTTTCAGAATAAATTTTATTATGCTGATGGAATTTTGTTTGAACCATTTTCTTTCAAAGTGCTTTTTGATTATGAAGAGTAATTTAGTTATATTATTGAAGTTATAATTTTAATTTTAATTTAGAATTTAATTATGAAAAAATTATTTT
>CAMHPW010000044.1 GCA_946187095.1 uncultured Clostridia bacterium
AATTGCAGGAATGTGTAAAGAAATTTTAGTTGATTAGTCAAAGATGGCAGGTTTGGGGGGTGTGAGGGTATTTTTTATTGGTGATTTTCGGTTGGAAAGGGTACATTGACTAAACCATAACTTTCATTGTTTTAAGTAATAACAGGCAATTTTGTTAGTAGCAAAGCAAATTTTCGCAAAAGCTAATTACTTATCAAGCAAGTAATTGATAAATAAGATATTGCTTTGTTTACTGGAATTTTTAGACATATTACTTGATTTATCGAAAGTTATGGACTAAATATAACTCCACTCTCCACACTCCACACTCATAAAAAATCCCAAACTGCTTTTTCACGAACAGTTCGGGATTCCTTTCAATTATGAATTATGCATTATGAATTATGAATTATCAAAAGCCCATTCTGCCGCCGGGCATCATGCCGCCTCTGCCGCCCATCATGCCGCCGCCCATTCTGTCGGATTGCGGTATGCTGTCAACCTGTTCACCATTGATAATAATTGTACCGCCTGTATAAGTGGCTGTGCCGTCGCAGTCAAAGGAATCGCAGGGGGGCTGACCGGGATACGTTACATTGACCGTACCGCCCGATACAATGATATCTCCGTTGGAGTCGATTCCGTCAACGTCATTACCACTCACTGTAACCGTCACATTACCGCCCGTGATTTCGACAGTCGGCTTGGAATAAACATTGCTTTTATCGGAGCCGTTGATACCGTCATCTGTTGCGGTGATGGTGACTGTGCCGCCGTTGATTTGTATATAAGTGGATTCAATGCCCTCATTGGCTGTAATATCGAATGTACCGCCGTCTATCTGAACCGCTGTATTAGCCTGCAAGCCGTCACTTGTTACAGCTATATGGAATGTACCGTCTGCAATATAAAGTGTGCCTTTGGAATTGTCGTCACTGTCTTCACTGTGGAAACCGTCTTTTGATGAAGTGATATTGAAAGTGCCGTTATATACGGAAATACTGTCTTTGGCTTCAATACTGTCACTCACGCTTGTAATGTTGTAAGTGCCGCCTGTGAATTTGATATCGTCCTTGCCCGAAATGCCGTTAGCACTGGAATTTATCGTGAGAGTGCCTGTACCGTTGAAAACGATATCATCTTTGGAGAAGATCACAGCGTCTGTATTGGTATTGCCGTCGGAATCAAACGTGCCTGTCACGGAAAGACTGTTATCGCCTACGGAAGTGATGAAACATTTATCCGCCGATACAACATATATGGCAGGGAAATTTTCATTCGTAATGCTGACACCGTTCAAAACAAGCTGCACTTTGCTTTCCGTATCGACTTCCACTTTGATGGTGCAGTTGCTTGCCGTACCGCTGATGATATAGGTGCCTTCTTCGGTGATATTGATGGTCTGACCGTCCGAAACGGTGATTGATTTTGCATCGGACAAGTCGGGATTCTGTTCCAGGTCACGATTGGTGAATAAATCCGTTGTATCAATAACACCGTTGGAAACAGATGTTTTGCTTGCCTCTGTCGTATCCTCGGATTTTTCGGAAACCTGCTGACTTGTCTGTGATGTTTCACTGTTTGTCTGATTGCCGATATCTTCAATGACTTCATCAATGGTCTTGTTATTTTCATTGGTACTTTCCGCACCCGTGCTGGTGATGGAGATTTCGCCTGTGGAATTTGATGTATCCGCCTGATTACAGCCTGCCGCTGTCGATATCAGGAGTACTGCCAATGCGATGACTGCCAAATTTCTTTTTTTCATAGAGATGACCTCCTTTAATTTATGGAAAATTGATTTTTGTTTGCCTTTGATGATTTGATTATAACATATTTTCAAAAAAATTCCATAGATAAATTGCAACGAATTCTGTAACAATCTTTGAATGGAATATTTAATCCATAACTTTCAACGAATCAAGTAATATGTCTAAAAATACCAGTAAATAAGGCAATATCTCATTTGTCAATTACTTGCTTGATAAGTAATTGACTTTTGAAAAAATTAGCTTTGCTACTAACAAAATTGCCTGTTATTACTTAAAACAATGAAAGTTGAGCTTTAATTTTTTCAAGTTTGTCACAGTAAAAAAATGTATATGTCAAAAAATACGTTGCAAATCCGATAAAAAGATGTTACAATAGAGTACACGAATATTTTTAAGACAGGAGTGTATCACTTATGAAGCATTTGCTTAAAAAAGCATTGAGTCTTTCTTTGACAGGTGCGATGGCTGTCACAGCCTTTTCATGTGCAGGGGCATTCATGACAAGTGCCAATGCAACAGAAGATTCCGAACCCGTAGTTTTAGACTATGAACCTGTCCCCTCTGATCCATATCTCAGGGGCAAAATCCAGGACAGTGCGATTCTGCACTGTTTCGACTGGAAGTACAAGGACATCATTGCAGACCTTGAAAACATTGCCAAGGCAGGTTTCTCTGCCATTCAAACTTCACCTGCACAGCCCTCTGAGGGTGTCGGTGCATGGTACTGGCTCTATCAGCCGACAAGTTTCACTGCAGGCGATAATGAACTCGGTACAGCCGATGAACTCAGGGAACTTTGTGAAGCCGCTCACAGCTATGGCATTAAAGTTGTCGTTGACGTTGTGGCAAACCATCTGGCAGGAAATCACGACAATATTCAGGACGACCTCAAAGCCGATGAATACTGGCATACAGAGGGTGCTATCTCCAACTATAACAACCGTTATCAGGTAACACACGGACAGCTCGATATGCCCGACCTCAATTCCGAAAATACATACGTTCAGGAAGTCGTTGCCAACTATGTAAAGGCTCTCAAAAATCTGGGTGTAGACGGTATTCGCTGGGACGCTGCAAAACACATCGGCTTGCCGAGTGAAGACTGTAATTTCTGGGCTGCCGTTACGCAGGAAGGTCTTTACAACTATGGCGAAATCCTCACAGGTCCTACCGACAAGGGCAGTGAAGATTTAATGAAAGAATATACGGATTATATTTCCGTTACAGACAGCTCTTATGCAACAGAAGTTGTCAACGCATTCAGAAAGGGCAAGGCTCCCGAAACCGACGGCAACTGGGTAAACAGGGGCATTGACAAGAATAAGCTTGTATACTGGGGCGAAAGCCATGATACCTATTCCAACGGTGAGGGCAAGGATACCAACGGCGTTGACCAGAATATTATTGACAGGGCTTACGCTGTAGCAGCCGCACAGAATGACGCTGCTGTACTGTATTTGTCCCGTCCGTTTGCAACAGCCCGTGACAGTATCCGAATCGGCGTTAAGGGAAGTACACATTATATGGCTCCCGAAATTGCCGCTGTCAACCATTTCCATAATGTTATGTCGGGCAAGGCAGATGCTTACGGCGTTTCGGATAATTGTGCCGTCATTACCCGTGAAAACGGCGGTGCTGTTATCGTATGCGGTGAGGGCAGCGGTACTGTATCCGTTGAAAACGTCAACGGCTATGCTCCCTCCGGCACTTATAAAGATGAGGTGACAGGCAACGAGTTCACCGTTACGGCTGACACTATCACAGGTACCGTCGGTGAAAGCGGTATTGCCGTTATATATGACACTTACGGATATGGATATGCAAGCAAAGTGTACTGCGACACCGACAGCGATACTTCTTTCACAGACAAGATGACGGTGAAACTCTATTCTGTCGATGCAGACTCGACAACATTCCATGTCACCGACGGTGAACATTCATGGGGCGGTACCTTTGAAGACGGTGATGAAATCGTTATCGGTGAAGAAGTTGACGGTATCGGTGCTTACCTCAATGACGGTACGGTTACGCTCACCCTTTCGAGCACAGACACGGATGGTAATACAGTTTCCATGACATATACCTACTACAAACTTGCAAGCAGAAAGCTCCCCGAAATCACAAGCGGCGGCATTATCTATGACAATACCGCAACCGGCTGGGAAGATGTCAATATCTATGTCTATGACGAAAGCGGTACGACCACTATCACCAATGCTCAGTGGCCGGGCGTTAAGATGACAAAAGAGGCTGATGATTATTTCAGCTATCAGCTCCCCGAACAGTTTGCGGAATGCAAACATATCATGGTTATTTTCAATAACAATGGTAATGATCAGATCCCCGGTGCCATGCAGACAGGTCTGACAATGGCTTACGGAGATCAGAAACTCTATAACGGCACAAAATGGGTACATCTTGCAGGCGAGCCTGTTGAACCCGAACCCGTTGTCGATGCCAAATACGGTATTGTCGGCACTATGAACGGCTGGGGCAGTTCTTCGGATTTCCCGATGGAAGAAACAGAGCCCGGTATCTATGTCGGCAGAACGAAAGAACTGGCAGCAGGTGACTATCAGTTCAAAGTCCGTGCTTTCAACGATTCCACATGGGGCGAAAGCTACGGCGTTTATGACGAAGAAAAGGACAGCACCAAGAACGGTTACGGAGATGACATAGTTGCACATCTTGATGAAAATGCCATTATCTATGTAAAACTTGACGCAACCGGTGACGATAGTGAATTGTGGGCTGTCAGCTATGCAGTAGCAATCGGTGATGCTGAACCCGAATGGATATACAAAGGCAAACCGCAGGAAGAAGAACCCGAACCCGAACCAGTATTGTCCGATTACCGTGCCATTCTCAAAATTGCCGACGGAGAAACAACTGTAATAATTCCCCTGTATCAGGTAAACGATACAGCCAACAATATTATTTGTTCCGCTGCGACCGATGTTCTCCCTGCAGGCACTTATGAACTGATCGTTTGTGATTCCAAAACTCCCGACAATTTCTTCGGTCTGTATGACAAACAGAAGCAAACCAACGTCAATACAACTCCTGCTGTTATTTCACTGACAGAAGATGCCCCTGTTTATATAGAACTGCGTACAAAAGAGCTGTATGACGGTCTGTATCTCGCATATGCTGTTGTGGACAAAGACGGTTCTTATATCAATTATACAAAATCCGATCCTCCTACCATCCCGGACGAGCTTCAGGATTCCTCTGAACCCTCTACTGTTGAGCCGGAAAAATCCGATACACAGCCCTCCAATACAGAACCCTCACAGACAACACAGCCGTCACAGACTTCTTCACAGAATACACAGACTTCCACACAGACAAGCAATACTCCCATTCAGACAGGTGACAGCACTCCCGTAGTGGCAATCGCACTGATTGGAATCCTTTCCGCAGCCATTATATTCTTCACTTCAAGAAAAAAGTCTGAAGAATAATATCCCATAAAACAGCGTTGAGAGTCATATCCCAACGCTGATTTTTCTGAAATATCAAAAAAAAGGAAGTTGTTTTATGAGTCTCAAGAAGTATAAACAGACCGAAAAGCCGGATACAGAACAGGACAAAGAACAGGATTCCGAACAGCCTGCCGCTCAGGAAGAACAGGATATCAATATCAATACAGAAAAGAATCAGAATATCAATATCAACATCAATTCAGACGGAGCCCAGAACATCAATATAGAACCCGATGAGGAAGATGACAGTATCGGTCTGTCGGGTGTGCTGAAATCGGATTACAAATCCGATACCATGAAAGAACAGTATTACAGGGAAAGTTGGCTTGAACTGTGCGAAGAAGCAGGCACTAAAAAAACGGAAGATGTCAAATTCATGAATATTCTGATACAGGCATTGAGAGATACCCATAAACAGAAACAGGCTCAGAAAAAAAGATATTTTTTCTGGGAAAGAAGTCTGCTGATCCTGACATTTGTCAATACTCTTTTGAATGCCCTGAAGCTCTATGAATTCGGAAATAAGATCAGCGTCTATCTGGATTTCACCTGTGTGGCGATCAGTGCAATGGTAGTTGCCATCACTTCTTATAAAATGCTCACTTCCCCGAAGGATTCATGGCTCAGGCATATGGCTTTCTATGTCAAGGCAACAACGGAAGCAGACAATTTATTCGGCGGCGGTGCAGATTACAGTTCCCTCACGGCAGCCGAAAAAATAGCCGCTTTCAAAAGCAAGATCGTTCAGTATACGCAGGAAGATTATCAGGACTTCATTGTCAATCTCAACGGCAGCAAAAATATCATCAATCAGAACGATAATCAATCTTAACACAAAATCGGTATCACCTTTTTATCAGGCGATACCGATTTTTTCTATTCCGTGACAAATTCAAAATCCAGCCAGCAGGGCATGAATCTTTTCATTTGCTTTTCAAGCATATTTTTCTGTGTATTTGTGAGCGTATCTGTACATTCAAACGTAACTTTCAGCGGTGATGTATACGCATGGAAATCTCCGTGCAGATTGAAGCTGTCCCTGATTTTTCTCATGCCGCTGTATGTATAATCCGTCTGACAGACGGACAGGGCTTTGATAATTGCATTTCGTCTGCTTGCAAGAGTCCTGTCGGGATTATAGCGTTTGAGCCAGTTTTCCCTGAGTGTCAGACCATAGCTTTCCGCCGTTTCGGCAAAACATTCTCTCAATATTTCATCAAGTTCATCAAAAGCCATATCCAACCCCTCTGCATAGGCTTTCAGTTCCGCATAGATCAGATTCCCCTGAGATATATCATACAAGCCCGTTGCCGAAAGCGTTTTTTTCATTTTCTGAAATTCCGACATCAAAACCCCCCTTTATTCATTCGGTACGGTAACACTGACTGTACCGAGCTTTGCAAGCTGACTTGCCGCTATCGTGGTATTTGTCATATTGACAAATGCATAATTATCCACGCCGTCCGTTTCATAGAGAGTTTTTCCGAGTGCCGCTAATTTCACGTTTTCACCGACTGCAAGCCTGTTAAAAAAATCGGTTATGGCTATGCGTACATTGGCAATGACTTCATTGGCATTATAGCCGCTTTTGATATCTATTTCAGCGGTAACATTCACTGTCACAAGTTCAGGACGTGTAACAGTGAGATTGATCCCGAAAGGTCTGTGCGTATTCAGAAGAGTCCTCACATTCTCATAATCAGAGTTGCAAGGCACATCTCCCATGCCGCCTACGCATACAGTGATATTTCCTGCCGAAGTTTTCGTGACAGTCGCCGACTGTATGCCGTCAGCGGATTTTGCCAGATCTATGTAAAATTCTTCATTGGCACCGTTGGGCGTATTCAGATAACTGTCTGCAATTCTCTCACGGAGTTCTTCATCGCTTTCGTCATTCGTACCGCCGATAAAGGAAGTCGCATTCGTGATACTCAAACCAACGGAAAAATATGTCATGATAACAGTGACATTTCCCCTGCCAAGATTATATCTTTCACCGCTGTCCTGAGCTTCACATTCAATGAGCTTATAGGAAGTTTCACGGGGAATGGTGTCATCATTGATGGTAACATATCTCAAAGAGCCGTCTGCATTGGAGCAGACCGTTCCCTGCGGAATAGTGATATCATGGTCAAGCGGTGTATCAAGACTGAATACCACAAAGCCTGTTGCCTTATTGCCTTTGATTCGTGAAAGTCCCCTTTGAGCTGCATGACGGTCAAGATATTCGCCTGTTGCAGTATGCGGCAACATCTGTTTTTTAATGCCGTCAATTTCCGTACAGAGAGAATAGATTTCTCCTGCCAGCAGTTTCAGCCTGATGCCTATATCGCTCACTCTTTCGGGCGAATATCCCGAAAGCTCCTCAAATTTATCATTCATTCTTGTCAGAATTTCATTATAAGTATATGCCATAGTTCCGTTACTGAAAACTTATAAAAAGTTATAAAATCAACTTTTATGTTCCATTCC
>CAMHPW010000045.1 GCA_946187095.1 uncultured Clostridia bacterium
TGAAACTATAACTTATGGGAAAATAATTCCAAATGAAAATGAATTAAAAGCCAAAATATATAAAAAGTCTTGTAAACCCCTACACCACCCTACACCTTTTTTCGGAAGGATAAAATGCAGAATCGATTCAACATTTTGTACAATCGATTGTACATTTTCAAAAGAGAGCATTTCGGCTCTCAAATCTCAATTCTCCACACTTTTCAGAAAGGGTTGGAAAAGAATGTTTTCAAAAATATTAATAGCCAATCGTGGCGAAATCGCTGTGAGAATCATAAGGGCTTGTCGGGAAATGGGTATTTCCACGGTGGCGGTCTATTCTCAGGCGGATAAAAATGCCCTTCATGTCAGCATGGCTGATGAAAGCTATTGTATCGGCGGTGCTCAGGTATCGGACAGTTATCTGAATATGGCGGCAATTCTGGAAGTCGCTGTCGTATCGGGTGCTCAGGCGATTCACCCCGGATACGGACTTCTCTCCGAAAATGCAAAATTTGTTTCATTGTGCGAACAGTGCAATATTGAATTTATCGGACCGTCCTCTATGATGATAGAGAGATTGGGAGATAAAGATGAAGCAAGAAAAACCATGCGTAATGCAGGCGTACCCGTAACCCCCGGCAGTGACGTTATCGACGATATTGACGAGGCGAAGGCTAAAGCCCTTGAAATAGGATTTCCATTGCTTGTCAAGGCACGTTCGGGCGGCGGCGGTCGTGGCATCAGACGAGTCGATAAAATAGAGGATTTTGCCAATGCGTTTCTTTCCGCAAAGGCAGAGGCTCAGAGTGCATTCGGTGACGGTGCGGTTTATATGGAAAAATTCCTCACGCCTGTCAAGCATATCGAAATGCAGCTTTTATGCGACAAATACGGCAATGTCGTATGCCTTGGCGAAAGAGAATGTTCCGTTCAGCGTAAAAACCAGAAACTCATTGAAGAAAGTCCGTCACCTGCCATTACTCCCGATATCAGAAAGAAAATGATGGAAGCCGCTGTCAAAGCAGCCAAAGCCGTCAATTACGAAAATGCGGGTACAGTCGAATTCCTGCTTGACAAAGACAAGAATTTCTATTTCATGGAGATGAATACAAGACTGCAGGTCGAACACCCTGTTACAGAAATGGTGACAGGTCTGGACATTGTTCAATGGCAGATAAGAATTGCCTCGGGTTCCAAGCTGACTGTCACACAGGATAAAGTATTCATGCATGGAAATGCGATTGAGTGCCGTATCAATGCGGAAGACCCCGACAATGATTTCCGCCCCGGCTGCGGCAAAATTGAATTTATCCATGTCCCCGGCGGTCCCTGCGTCAGATTCGATACGGCAATTTATCAGGATTACACCGTACCGCCTTATTACGATTCCATGATAGGCAAACTCATTGTGCAGGCACGTTCCAGAGAACTTGCGATAAGAAAAATGAAAATGGCTTTGAGTGAACTCACCATCAACGGCATAAAGCATAACCGTGATTTACATATCGATATCCTTTCGGATAATGCCTTTGTGTCGGGAACGTATACAACAAACTTTATGGCGGAAAGAAATAAATAAACGGAAAAGGGGGGAGTTTTTTTGACTAAAGATATCTTTAATTTTCTGAAACCGAAAAATGAATTGGAGGGGCATGAGGAAAAGTCCGAAAACAAGCCGTATATTCCCGATGAATTGTGGGTGAAATGCCCTGTATGCAAGAATGTCATGCTTTCGTCCGATTTGGAGGATAATTATAAAGTCTGTCTGAAATGCGGCTATCACTTCAGGATTCCTGCAAGACAGCGTATTGAAATGACCGTTGACGAGGGAACTTTTGAGGAATTCGATAAAGACATGATGTCGGCAAATATCATTGATTTTCCCGAATATACACGCAAGCTCAAAAATGCCAAAATCAACAGCGGTGAAAATGAATCCGTCATTACGGGTATATGCGAAATAGGCGGTCAAAAGACCGTTTTAGCCGTGATGAATTCACAATTCATGATGGGTTCCATGGGTACTGTCACGGGTGAGAAAATTACAAAAGCCTTTGAATATGCCACTCAAAACAGACTGCCTGTAGTGATATTCACCGTTTCGGGCGGTGCAAGAATGCAGGAGGGAATCCTCTCTTTGATGCAGATGGCGAAAACAAGCGGTGCCGTCAAACTCCACAGCGACAAGGGACTTTTATATATCACAGTCCTGACCGATCCGACAACGGGCGGTGTTACGGCAAGTTTTGCCATGGAGGGCGATATTATCATTTCCGAACCTCATGCACTCATAGGCTTTGCAGGTCCGAGAGTCATTGAACAGACCATTCGCCAGAAACTCCCCAAGGATTTCCAGTCGGCTGAATTCCTGCTTGAAAAGGGATTTGTTGACGCTGTTGTAGAAAGAAAAGATATGAAAAATACACTTGCAAAATTGCTGAAACTCCACAGTGAAAGTGAGGTCGTTGACATTGAGTGCTTATGATTGCGTAATGGCGGCAAGGGCGAATGACAGACCGACTGCCATCGACTATATCACCAGAATATTCGGTGACAGCTTCTTTGAACTTCACGGTGACAGACGTTTTGCAGATGATAAAGCCGTCATCGGCGGTATTGCCGAACTCAACGGAAAGCCCGTTACAGTGATCGCTCTCGAAAAGGGCAGGAATCTCAAGGAAAGAATGGACAGAAATTTCGGCTCTGCACACCCTGAAGGTTACAGAAAGGCTTTACGCCTGATGAAACAGGCTGAAAAATTCAAACGTCCTGTAATATGTTTCGTTGATACATCGGGTGCATACTGCGGAATCGGTGCGGAAGAACGTGGACAGGGACAGGCTATCGCCGAAAATCTCATGGAAATGATGACACTCAGAACTCCGATACTTTCCATATTCATAGGCGAGGGCGGCAGCGGCGGTGCATTGGCATTAGCCGTGGCAGATGAAGTCTGGATGTTGGAAAATGCGATATATTCTGTTATCTCTCCCGAGGGTTGTGCAAGTATTCTCTGGAAAGATGCGAGCCGTACAGCAGAGGCTTCGGAATGTCTCAAACTCACCTCACAGGATTTGTTTAAAATGGGTGTTATCGAGAGAATCATCAGAGAACCCAAGGACGTTGACAGCAAGCTGTTTGACAGCCTGAAAAATCTTATTGCACAGACTTTCGACAAGAAAGCCGAAATCGAACCCGACAAACTTGTTGAAATGAGATATAACCGATTCAGAAAATTTTAAATAATGAGGAGTGAGGAATTAGGAATGAGTAATACTTGACATTCCTCATTCCTCATTTGTCATTAAAATAATATAGAGGTGATAAAAGTGAAAAAAGGAATCATATTGGCTATGGCGTTGTCATTGATATTGTGCAGTTGTTCCGCAAGTCAGGGAAAGCAGACTTCAGGCAAAACGGAAGTTTCCGTTCCGTCACAAGTCAGTGAGGAATCCGTTGAAGAAGAATCCAAAGAGGAATCAAAAGAAGAAAGCAAATTGCCTGAACCTGAAAGCCGTGATGTATTCGCCATGGATACTTACATGGTCTTGAAAGCCTATGGCACGAATGCACAAAAAGCTCTCGAAGAAGCGGAAACGGAAATCAAAAGGCTGGAATCTCTTTTCAGCGTAAAGTTATATAACAGTGACATTTCAAAGATCAATTCCAACAGCGGTAATCCTATCACCGTGAATGCAAGTACAAGAACGGCGATCGCAAAGGCGATTGAAATCGGCGATATGACGGACGGTGCATTGGATATCTCTGTATATCCGTTGGTGCGTGAATGGGGATTCACGACAGGCGACAGCGAAAATGAACCCAACTATAAAATCCCTGACCAGTGGCTGATTGATTGGCATTTGGGGAATGTCGGCTATGAAAAGATTATTATTAACGGCAGTATCGTGACAGTGCCGACAGAAATGGAAATTGATTTGGGTGCAGTCGCAAAGGGATATGCAAGTGATGCCGTTTTGCAGATTCTTGATGAAAACAAGATAGAATCGGCATTGATAAACTTGGGCGGAAATGTCTATGCCCTCGGCAGAAAGCCCGACAATACCAAATGGAAAGTCGGCATACAGAATCCCAAAGATACAAATAAAATGATATGTACACTTGCCATAGAGAATAAAGCCGTTATCACATCTGGCAATTACGAGAGATATTTTGAAGTGGACGGCAAAAAATACTGTCATATCATTGATCCCGAAACAGGTTATCCGGCGGATAACGGAATCATTTCGGCAACGGTCATAGGCGACAGCGGATTAGATTGTGACGCACTTTCAACGGCATTATTCGTCATGGGTACGGAAAAGGCGATAGAATTTTGCAAGTCGCATAAAGAGATAGATGTGATTTTAGTCACGAAAGATATGAAAATCTATGCGACAGAGGGCTTGGAAAAAATCATGACCATGGAAGATGGCTTGACCTACGAGAAAATCAAGAGATGAAGAAATATATCGGAATGGCAATTATCGGGATAGTGATAATAGTTTGCCTTGCATGGATATTTTTACAGGAGAATGTCACGGCTACGGGAAATGTCGCTGAAATAAGAGTTGACAATGAAGTCGTGCAGACGTTGGATTTGAACAGAAATGCCAAAGTGACTGTACAGGGCAAAAATAATATCACACTGGTTGTTATTGTTGACAACGGCAGTGTGTATGTAGAGCATTCGGAATGTCCCGATAAGATATGTGTGAATAAAGGCAGGATTTCAAAAGAGTATGAAACGATAGTATGCCTGCCTGCAAAGACGATTATAGAAATAAAAAACCTCTCTGAGTGATTCAGAGAGGAATTTTTTTGTTTATACATTTTTCAAATCTGTATTGAGGCTTGTTTCATAAGCCTTTTCTTCAAAAGTATAGTCGGCTTTTGACGGGGAAAAAGCCGTATTTTCAAGGAGTTTTGTGATGATATAATCCGTGAGTTTCGGATTCCTCACAAGCAGAGGTCCTATGGTATAAGTGAGAATGAAATTATCGTCAAGAATGATTTTTTCATCACGGTCGATAGTGCCTTTGTGATTCTCAAAGCCGATGATATTGCAGTCGAAAAGCGGTGTTTTCACATTTACGTCACGGACGATTCTTTCCTCCTGATATGTCACGGTATAGTCAAAGATGGCAAGGGCGGATTTGCCGAAAAGTTCAATGCTGTTGCCTGTTGCGATAAGAAAACCGCCGTTTTGCTTGTAGGCGAGAATGTCGGATTTATACGGAAGAATATCTTCAAGGGCAAGTTTCAGATTATTTTCAGTGCCCGAACCTATGAAAATCACATTGTAGTTGCTGAAATTGATTTTCTCACGGAACGGGATATTGTCAAGCTGAACGGTTTCGCCTGTTTCACGGAGATGATAAGCAAGGGCTTTGGCATTACCCGTATCACCGTAGAGATTGAGTAAATCATAGTAAATATTGGCAATTTTAATCATGATATCACCTCATTCGATTTCATTCACGGAATTGATGAACGGTTCTATATAGTCAAAATTGAGAATGCCGTAGACAGTTCCCGAAGTCTGTTCATCAAGGACTTTGCCTGCATGGTCGAGATTGTCGAGAATGATGATTTTATCCTTGGGGATTCCTGCAAGAGTGATTCTTGCCGCAAAGTCATATCTGTAAGGACCTGCACAAACGACTTTTTGCAGGGTATCGTCATTGAGAAGTTCAAAATTGATGTCATAAAGCCATGACAGATCAAAGAAAGTATAGCGTCGGCTGATCTCACGCAAGCCTAAAACAATGCTTTTAGGGGACTTGTCGAGGGCTGTATGAATGACGGCTAAATTATAAGTGGCATTATTTTCGGCTTTGCAGTTGAGGGCGATATACTTGCGGTCTTTTTTGGTAATTTCCTTATAGATTTTATTCTGTATATGCTGGGCATTAAGGGACTGAGCGATTTTATCTTCCGCAATTCCTGCAAGGCTCAGAACGGCATAAGCCGCCGCAAGATTGTATAAATTAAAGAGGATAAGTTCATTGGCGGTAATTTTGGAGTTGTTGAGGGTAATTTCGTTGGTATCTTTATTGACGGAGGTGATACAGAAATCGGGAGTATTTCTTGCAAAGTCACATTCGGGGCATTTGAAATCGCCGACACTGCCGTAATGCCTGTATGTATATTGGAGTTTGGCATGGCATTTCGGGCAGTAATTGACATCACGCACGTCATTCGGTTCATTTTCATAGCTTGCAAAATACTTATCAATGCCGAAATAGGTGATATTATCTTTATGCAGGGAAAAACTTTTGGTAATGGGATCGTCACCGTTAACGATAATATGCGTACTTTCGGGAATCCCTTTGAGAATCTCACCGAAAACGATATCAAAATCACCCTGTCTGGGGGGCTGGTCACGGGTGATATTGTTGATGACAAGATAATGGGGGGTGATATATCTGGTGATAAGTTTCAGATAGCGTTCATCTGTTTCAAGGACAAGGGCATCTTGTTTGAGCCTGCCCGAAAAAGAGATATTTTTGATAACGGTGGAAGCGACACCGTTGAGGAGATTCGAGCCTTCGAGATTATGGGCAACGGTCATGCCGTTTTCACGGAGAGCATCGGCAATAATTCTGGTGGTAGAGCCTTTGCCGCAGCTTCCCGTCACCATGATGACGAGCGGGGGATAGCTGATTTTTTTCAGATAGTCGGGGAATATGGCAAGAACAGCTTTTCCGGGAAAGCTGCTTGCATTTTTATGGAGCAATTTTTCCGCAAGGAATACGGATTTACCGATCAGAGTGCCTAAAAAGCGTTTCACAAAATATCAGTCCTTTTATGTTGAGAGTTACCTGATAAATATAACACAAAATCCAAGAAACATCAAGGAAATTGACAGAATTTTTTATATCGGGGCATGAAAAAAGCAACCTGCAATATTTGCGGCTGCTGAAGTTATCACTCTGTTTCACCGTAGTATAAGACACCGAGTTTTGTATCGAGCTTAAGGATATTTGTGAGTTCGGGATGTTCTATCACAGCGAAAATACGTCCTTCTTTATTATAGGCGAAATTTCCGTTTTCTACTCTTTGTTCTTCTTTGAGCATTCCGGCAAATTCAAGAGCGTTTTTGACAGTTGCACTCTTGGCGGCAACAATCTTATCTGCCATGTTGGCATTGGGAGACGGCAAATCTTCCTGAGTGGAATGAGCCTTGTCCTCGCTGTTCACAACTCCCCAGATAATACCTGTCTTATACTCCATACACGCTTTGTCTATTTCATTGGCGGATGTAATATCGGCTGTTGTGGTAGCTCTGTCCACCATGCCTACTACCATTGGTATCGCTACTGCGGCAAGTATAGCGATAATAGCAATTACCACTACGAGTTCAACGAGAGTAAAGCCGCTTTTTCCTTTATTGAGTCTGCATTTTTTCATATGACATATCCTCCGTGATGAAAAATATTTCCCTTCCATTCTATTTTATTATATAAAAATAAAAAGTCAATATTTTTCAAAAAGTTTATTTAATCTGCATAGAATTTTATGGTATTTCTGTCACATTCGGTCAAAAAAG
>CAMHPW010000046.1 GCA_946187095.1 uncultured Clostridia bacterium
GGAATGAAACATAAAAGTTGTTTTTATAACTTTTTATAAGTTTTCAGTAACGGAATATGATGGATAAAGAAGCTAAAATTCAGAAAAGACGTGAGGACAGACAACAGGCTTTACAGCTTGTTTATGAAAGAATGTTCAGAGATGATACATTGGAAGATACCTGTCAGGACGCTTTGGATGCCCGTGACGAAGAAATCAGCGACTATGCCAAACAACTTTTAGAGGGCATTGAATCCCATCAAGCCGAAATTGACGAACTCATTGAAAGTAATCTCAAAGGCTGGAAAATCAACAGAATTTCCAAAATCGCCCTTGCCGCTATGAGAATTTCCGTTTATGAAATGAAATATATCAAAAGCGTTCCCGTAAGCGTTTCCATCAATGAAGCCGTCAGCATGACGAAAACATTTGCCGCTGACAGCGACGGTTCTTTCGTCAACGGTGTATTGGGTGCCGTTGCCAAATCCCTCAAAGGTGACAAATAATGTATTATCTCGGTATCGATACAAGCAATTACACGACTTCGGCAGCAATCTACGACAGTGAAAATCATCTTGTCATTCACAGAAAAAAATTGCTCCCCGTCAAACAGGGCGAATGCGGCTTGCGACAAAGTGACGCTGTTTTTCACCATGTACAGCAGTTGCCGCAGGTAATTAATGACCTTTTCAGCGAATTTCACGGCAATATAACGGCTGTCGGTGTATCGGCTAAACCAAGAGATGTCAAAGGCTCCTATATGCCGTGTTTCACTGTCGGTCACGGTACGGCGAAAATCCTTTCGGATATATTGAACGTGCCTTTATATGAATTTTCACATCAGAACGGACATATTGCCGCCGCTCTGTATTCTTCAAATAAAACCGAACTTGTCGGACAAACATTCCTTGCCTTTCATGTATCGGGCGGTACGACGGAAAGTGTTATCGTTCAGCCCCATGAAGAAAATATTTTTCAAATCGAACTTGTCGGCAAAACTCTCGATTTGAATGCAGGACAGTTGATTGACAGAATCGGTGTCATGTTGGGACTTGGATTTCCGTGCGGGCGTGAACTGGAACAGCTCGCTTTGAAAAGCAATGCCACAATCAAGGCAAAAGCCACTTTGAAAGATACCGACTGTTGTTTGTCGGGTATCGAAAATATCTGTAAAAAAGCCTTTTCGGAGGGTATGTCAAAGGAAGATGTGTCTTTGATGTGTTTAATGTACGTTGAAAAGGCTATTGCTGAAATGTGTGAAAAAATATTGAAAAAATACGGTGAAATGCCTATTCTCTTTGCAGGCGGTGTCATGTCGGACAAAATCATTAAAGACAGACTTTCGGCAAAGTTCAATGCTTATTTTGCCGAACCCGAATTTTCCGCCGACAATGCAGGCGGTACGGCATTTCTGACTTATCTCAAACATAAAATTTAGCAAAAGGAGTGACAGTTACTATGGGCAGACTTTTCGGAACAGACGGTGCAAGAGGTATTGCCAATAAAGAACTCACCTGCAAACTCGCTATGAACATCGGCAGGGCGGCGGCTATGGTTCTTGCAAATGAAAATAAACATCCCAAAATCCTGATCGGCAAGGATACAAGACTTTCAGGCGATATGCTGGAGGGTGCTCTGACAGCAGGCTTGTGCTCCATCGGTGCAGATGTTGTATTACTCGGTGTAGTCCCCACACCTGCCGTTGCCTATCTCATTAAAAAATATAATGCCGATGCAGGTATCATGATTTCCGCTTCACACAATCCCTTTGAATTCAACGGGATCAAAATCTTTTCATGTGACGGCTATAAACTCCCCGATGAGCTTGAAAATGAAATAGAATCCATTGTTCTCGACCATTCAAAACCATTTCCGATTCTTGTCAATGACGGCATAGGAAAAGTCATAAAAGCTGAAAATGCCGTTTCCGACTATATCGAACATATTATTTCCACCGTCCCCTACAGACTTGACGGAATGAATGTTGCTGTCGACTGTTCCAACGGTTCAGCGTCAACGACTGCAAAAGAGCTTTTTACCAAGCTCGGTGCCAATTGTCATATACTTTTCGCTGAACCCGACGGTATCAATATCAATGACAAATGCGGCTCGACACATCTCGAAAATCTGCAAAAATACGTTGTCGAAAATCATCTTGAAATGGGCGTTGCCTTTGACGGCGATGCTGACAGATGCCTTGCCGTTGATGAAAACGGCAAAGTCATAGACGGCGATTTCATCATGGCAATATGTGCCATAGACTTGCATTCCCGTGGAAAACTCGCTAAAAATACCGCTGTCGGTACGGTCATGTCAAACATGGGCTTCGGTAAATTCTGTGAGGAAAATCATCTTAAATTTGTTTCAACAAATGTCGGTGACAGATATGTTTTGGAAGCCATGCTCAGAGAGGGCTATAATTTCGGCGGTGAACAGTCGGGACACGTTATTTTCCTTGACTATTCCACAACGGGTGACGGTCAGCTGACGGCTGCACAGCTTCTGAGCCTTGTCCACAGAAGAAATGCCAGAATGTCAAGCATTGCCACTCTTATGACGCATTATCCGCAAATACTCATTAACGTAAAAGTCACCAATGAGGGCAAAGTGCAGTTCTATAAAAATCAGGATATCAAAAATAAGATCGAATCCGTTAAAAACGAACTCGGCTCTGACGGCAGGATTCTGGTAAGACTTTCAGGCACGGAACCTCTTGTCCGTGTCATGCTCGAAGGTCTTGATAAAGATAAAATCACTCGTCTTGCCAATGAAACCGCTGATTTAATCAGAGCAAAAATCGGTCAGTAAAAATTGCACAAAAACATTTTTGAAAGCTGATAAAAGTTCTATTGATAAAAAACGTGCATTCGGGGACGATTGTGTTATAATAATAGTATCAAACACACGGGAGTGTCCATGATGGCTAATATTGACATATCGATCATAATCCCCTCCAAAGACAGCAAAAAGAAAACTGCCGAAATTATCCGCAGAATTTCCGAAAATACACAGGGCATTGAAACTGAATTCATTGTCATTGACATGAATTCCAAAGATAACAGCGTTCTTTCTGCCCTTAATGAGATAAAAAAACGCAATCTCAAAGGCTATGTCATTCAGAGCGGCGGCGGCACGGTTAGTTCTGCTCTCAATACAGGGATTTATAAATCCAATGGAAAATATATCACTTTCGTTTATCCGAGCAGACTTTACAAAAGTGACTACATTTCCGAATATTACAAGACGATTGAAGAAAAAAATGCCGATTTCGTTTTTTCAGCCCCCAAGACAGAGCTTGTCTGTGCGGAAATGGACAGTCTGAACGGTTCGGAATTAGCCGTCGGGCTTGTCAGGTCGGTTGTCAGTCTGGATTTTTGTGCAGTTATGATAAAGCGTGAATATCTGCTTTCCAATCACATCAAATTCTATGAGGACTGCACCACAGGCTATGCAGAGGCTTTCGTATTCAATGCACTGATATTTGAGCCGAAAATCGCCTATTCAGATATTAAACTTGAAAGAGAATATCTTGACAATTCCAATAAAGAGGACCTTTCCAAGAAAAACAGCGTTTTTTCCAAAATAGATGCCATGCTCAAGGTCTATGAAAGCATACAGCTCAATAAAAAAGGCGACAGCGATTTGAAAAATGCCTTTGAATACAATAAAATACCGTCCGTCGTCATGTCCTGCGTGGATTCTCTTTTAAAAGACGGCTTTCCGTATACGGCTGTCAGAAATTCTCTCAGACTCAAAAATTATGACAAGCTGCTGAAGTTTTCCATGCATACTCCGCCCAAACTCCGCATGAAAATTTTAAGATGGCGTTTCATGCCGAAATTATATAAACCGTGAATTTCTTCACGGTTTATTTTTTTGTACAAACATTCTTTTATGCACTGTTGATAGAAATATAAAAATATGTTATAATAAATCGGGAGTGTGATGTGAAAATGAAAATCTTAGGGATAGACCCCGGTTATGCCATTATCGGCTACGGTGTCATTGAATTTTCGGGCGGCAGATATAAACCTCTCGATTTCGGTGCGATCACCACGGATGCAGATACCCCTTTCGGACTTCGCTTACAGCAAATCTATAACGGCATTCTCTCCGTTATCATCAAAAACAATCCCGATGAAATGGCTATCGAAAAACTTTACTTTCAGAACAATCAGAAAACTGCCATTCCCGTTGCTGAGGCAAGGGGGGTTATTCTCCTTGCCGCTCAGAATCACAATATGCCTGTCAGCGAATATACGCCTTTGCAGGTGAAATCCGCCGTCACGGGCTACGGTCAGGCTCATAAACCTCAGGTCATGGAAATGACAAGGCGGCTTTTAAAGCTTGATAAAGTACCTAAGCCCGATGATACAGCCGATGCCCTTGCCATTGCGATCTGCCATGCTCAAAGCTCGGCTACCAACCTGAAAAATCTTTTAAATCAAAGAGGAGTAATTATAAGATGATATACAGCCTTAACGGAAAACTCATTCACAGTGAACGTGATTTTGTCGTGATCGAATGCGGCGGTGTCGGCTACAAGTGCATGACAAGCCTTAATACCATCAAAACTCTGCCGCATATCAATGAAAATGCCATGCTTTACACGCACATGATCGTTAAAGAAGATAATATCGAATTATGCGGCTTCCGCACAAAAGAGGAATTGAACACGTTTAAAATTCTCATTTCCGTCAGCGGAGTCGGTGCAAAAGTTGCCGCTGCGATCTTGTCGGAATTATCTCCCGAACAGTTTGCCCTTGCCGTTGCCAACGGCGATACAAAATCCCTTACCCGTGCGGCAGGTGTCGGAAACAAGCTCGCTCAGCGTATCGTTCTTGAACTTAAAGACAAAATTAAAAAACTTGCCATTCTTCCCGAAACGATACAAACAGGTGCAACGGCTGTTACCGTTACAGGCGGAAATGTTTCTCAGGCTATCGGTGCATTGGCTGTATTGGGATATTCCCCTGATGAAATAATGCCCTTCATGAACGGCATTTCTCCCGATATGTCCGTTGAACAGATCATTTCCTCTACTCTTAAAGCTATCGGAAAGAAAGGATAAATTACTATGTCTGAAATGGATTTTGAAAACAGATATGAGGACAGGATCGTTGCCCCTACCGAAATCATGGGTGATGAGGGCGATAATCCTTTGCGTCCCCGAAGTCTGAAAGACTATATCGGTCAGGAAAAGGCAAAACAGAATTTAGCCGTATTCATGGCTGCCGCCAAACAGCGTCATGAAAGTTTAGACCACGTTTTATTATACGGTCCTCCCGGACTCGGAAAAACTACCCTTTCGGGAATTATTGCCAATGAAATGGGCGTAAACTTGCGTATCACTTCGGGACCTGCCATTGAAAAACCGGGGGATTTAGCCGCTATTTTAACCAATCTCAATGATGGTGACGTTTTGTTTATAGATGAAATCCACCGCATTTCACGAGCCGTTGAAGAAATTCTCTATCCCGCTATGGAAGATTTCGCTATTGATATCGTCACAGGCAAAGGGCAAATGGCGGCGGCTTATCATTTACCCCTCCCCCGTTTCACTCTTGTCGGGGCAACAACAAGGGCAGGTCAATTGACTGCCCCTTTGCGTGACAGATTCGGTGTATGTTTAAGACTTGAATTATACACTCCCGAAGAACTCGCCAAAATCGTGACAAGAAGTGCAGGGATTTTAAATATTCCCATTGAACCCGACGGGGCACTTGAAATTGCGTCACGTTCCAGAGGTACGCCACGAATCGCCAACCGTATGCTGAAACGTGTGCGTGACTTTGCACAAGTTTTATCTAACGGCATTATCACCCTTGAAACTGCCCGAATTGCCCTTGAACGTCTGGAAATCGATGAACTCGGACTTGATGCCAATGACAGAAGAATGCTTTCGGCTATCGTGAAATTCTACAGAGGCGGTCCTGTCGGTCTTGAAACCCTTGCGGCAGCTATCGGTGAAGAAGCCGTTACCATTGAAGATGTCATAGAGCCGTATCTCATGCAGATAGGATTTTTAAACAGAACTCCCCGTGGAAGATGTATCACCAAAGCCGCCTGCCTGCATCTGGGCTATGACCTGCCCGATGCTCAGGACGGTCAACTGAAAATAGAGGTGTTTTCATGAGTACAGTATTGACCGTTTCACAGCTCAACAAATACGTCAAATCACTTCTGGAAAGTGACGGCAAACTGAAATATATCTATCTCAAAGGCGAAATTTCCAATCTTACTATCCACTATACAGGGCATATCTATTTTTCTCTGAAAGACGAAAATCAATGCACGATCAAAGCCGTCATGTTTGCGAATAAAGCCAATTCTCTCAAATTCACTCCGCAAAGCGGCATGAAAGTCATCATGCGTGGAAGTGTCACTCTCTATGAGAAAACAGGCTCTTATCAGATCAATGCAGAGGAAATGTATCCCGACGGTGCAGGGGCTTTGAATTTAGCCTATGAACAGCTCAAAACCAAATTACAGAATGAAGGCTTGTTTGATATGCCGCATAAAAAGCCGCTGCCGAAATTCCCTGAAAAAATCGGTGTCATCACATCTCCCACAGGGGCGGCAGTACAGGATATTTTCCGTATCCTGAAGAGACGTTATCCCATAGGTGAAATCATTCTGTGTCCCGTACTCGTGCAGGGTGAAAATGCTGCTGAAGATCTGACCAATGCCGTTAAAAAATTCAATCGTCTGAAATGTGCAGACGTTATCATTATCGGCAGGGGCGGCGGTTCTATCGAGGATTTATGGGCATTCAATGACGAACAGCTTGCAAGGGCGATCTATGAATGTGAAATTCCCGTTGTATCGGCTGTCGGACATGAAACGGATTTCACGATATGCGATTTTGTGGCAGATGTCAGGGCTTCCACGCCGTCTGCGGCGGCGGAACTGGTATCTTCCGTTACAAATGAAAATATGCTTTCCGATATATACAATTTCATGAATGATATTTATTACTTCATGCAAAGACGCATACACAATGAATATCAGCGTTATGAACGTGCCGCAAATGCAAGGGCTTTGAAAAATCCCGATGATATCATCAAAAACAGGAAAATATATTTTGATATGCTTGCAACGAAGCTGAAAAATGCCTATGCCAAAAAACTGGCACAGGAAAGCAGCCGTTTCACACAGCTTACGGCTAAACTTGATACATTAAGCCCTCTGAAAATACTTTCAAGAGGCTATTCCGTCACCAAAAAGGACGGGCATATCATCAACAGCGTTTCACAGGTAAATTCAAATGATCAAATACAAGTCGTAAATTAAGACCTATAGTCAGAGGCCAAACAAATAAATACAACACAAAAATAAAA
>CAMHPW010000047.1 GCA_946187095.1 uncultured Clostridia bacterium
ATCTCTTGTACATATCATATTCAGTATAGTGACAACACTGGTATTGTTGCCGTGTAACGGTATTATCATCAAGATAGCGTGCCTTATTATAAGGGGCGAAGAAAGCACGGAGAAAGAGCCTTGCAGGCTGAAATATGTTGATGAAAGAATTTTGAAAACGCCGCCGATTGCGGTTAATCAGATTACGAAAGAGATACACAGAATGGGTATATTGGCGAGAAGGAATTTTGTCTTGTCAATGGAAGCCCTTTTGGAGCAGGATAAGAAGAAAATCGAGCAGGTCGAGGAAAATGAGGAAGTCATTGATTATCTGAATCATACAATAGCGGGATATCTTGTGAAGATCAACGCATTGGCGATAGAAGATGCAGACCGTGAGAAGATCGGCAAATATTATCATGTGGTGAGCGATATGGAAAGAATCGGCGACCATGCGGAAAATATTTGTGAGATAGCCGGAATGCAGATTGAAAAAGGTGAAGCATTCAGTGAAAAAGCTGTCGGAGAAATCAATGAACTGAAAGAATTGGTAGTAAGTGTCATAGACAATTCGCTGAAAGTGTTTGACGGAGAAAGGGACAGGGAGATATTCAAGCTTGTAGGAGATACGGAGCAGCAGATCGATGACAAAACGGAGCTTTTCAAGGACAGGCATATAGAAAGACTGCGTAACGGAGAATGTGATGCGGCAGTCGGAACGCTGTTTATGGAGCTTCTGACGAATCTGGAAAGGATCGCAGATCACAGTACGAATATTGCATTTTCATTTTTCCCGAACTTCAAGCCGATCAATGCGGAAGTTTGATATAAAAGTGAAAAGGAGTTTATCAAAATTTGTCAGAAATGCCAAAAGACTATTTGATTCAAATATGTTATAATGGCTGTGTAAAAAATATATTGGAGGATTTTGGTTATGTATTGTAAACATTGCGGATTTCAGCTTGAAGCAGGTGCAGCGGCGTGTCCCAATTGCGGAACGCCGAGCGGTATGGGCAGTAATTTCTGCGGTAACTGCGGCACTCCCAAAGCAGGAGAGGAAAGTTTCTGTTCGGGCTGCGGTCAGAGTTTTTCACAGACGGTTCAGAACAATTACGGACAGTTTCCGACCGTTCAGCCGTATAATGCAGTTCAGAGCAATGCACAGGGATTTGATTTCAAGGCGTATTTCAATGAATGGCTTGCCAATGTGAAGGGTGTGCTGGATATTCCCGACAAAACGGAAATGATCCTGCGTTATACAAGCTATGCGGCATCGGTATTGATCTTTCTGTTTATGATGTTCCCCGTGATCTCAATTCATGTTGAGGCAATTTTCTATGAGTATAATAGGGGTTCCAATCTGTTTGCAGTATCGGGATTCGGTGCATTTATGTACATATTTGCCTTGTTGGCATCGCTGGCAACATTTTTGCCCCATGTACAGAAATTTGCGGAAAACAATAAGAAATTGGTGCCGTTCATGTATATGATCGTGCCGCTGTTGGAACTGCTCGGAATGCTGAGTATGCTGATCGGTGTCGGAACGACCAATGCAGCCGCAAAGGCACTGCTGGGAGATCTGATAAACGTAAGGCTTGGCTTCATGGGCTGGCTGATATTGCTGATCACACTTGCAGCAGTAGGTGCGGCAGTGTATCATGTGATCAGGTATGATCTGGAGTATATCAAGGCGAACAATCCTTTTGCAACCACTGTTCAGAAGCCGCAGGATACGATCACTGATGCCATGAACGACAGGTATCAGGATACCGTATATCGTGGCGATGATATAAAAAGATGATAAAAATAAAGAGAACTGTCAGTTTTGGGCAGTTCTCTTTTTTATGTGTGCAAGAATTTTGAAGATGAAATAGCCTATGACAGTGCCTGTCGTATTGAGGATCACATCATCGATATCCGTAGTGCGGTCAAGGGGAATCTGAACGATCTCTATGAATACGGAAATGGCAAGACCGTGCAGAACAGTTTTTTTAAAATCGGAATCAAAGAGATAGGCGAAAATGATTCCGATAGGAATGAATACGTCTATATTTCCGACAATATTGAATATAAATGGAGCAATACGGTGTTGTGCGTTTTTCAGTTGTGTGATAATGACATGGAAAGGTATGAGCTGAATGGAACCTGAACCGCTGTTGGCGATAAAGGTCTGTGTGAAAAGCATGATAAGATACACAAAAAGAATGGTCCTGACGAATTCTTTCGGAACGGACATGACCGCAGAAAGATTTTTTTTCAGTTTGAGCCGTCTGAAAAGGAGATAGAAAGGCAGCAGTATGATAATATACAGAATGCCGTCTGTGAGAAATGAGAATATATAAGAAAAGAGATATTTCATTTGTTTGAAAGCTCCTCTGCAATTTCAAGGATACGCTGTATCCTGTGATTAACGCCTGAACGAGTCAGAGGTTCTTTGAGAGCCGCACCGATCTCACGCAGATTGTATTCGGGAAATTCCAGACGGATCAGGGCGATCTCCCGAAGGTCATCGGGAAGCTGCTCCAGACCGAGTTTATTTTTGATCAGATGGATGGCCTGTGTCTGTCTGGCGGAGGCGAGAGCGGTTTTATTGAGATTGGCTGTTTCGGAATTGGTTTTTCTGTTGACGGCATTCCTGACGGATTTGTAGATATTATTCTGGATAATTTCGATAGCGGACATCTGACCGCCCATATAGGTGATGGTGTTGGTGACGTTTTCACTGCCTTTGATATAGACAATATAATTGCCTTTACGCCTGACGATCTTGGGAGAGATATTGAGTTCGGTGATCTCTGAAATGATCTTTTGCAGGTCTTCGGAAAGTTTCTTGTGCGGCACGACAAATTCAAGGTGATATTCCTTTTCGGGAGAGGTGACGCTGCCGCAGACAAGAAATGCTCCACGCAGAAAATATCTCACACATTCATCGTCATCAATATTGGCACGGTTGATGCGAAGATTCGGCTGCAGCGAATGCCCAAAAAAACGGTATATTTTTTGGCAGTCATTTGTATCGGGTACAGAAAGGGTATAGATATTGGTCTGACCGCCCCGTCTTGTAAGCCTGACATTCATGTCAACAATAGTTTCTGTGAGAGAAGAAAGCATTTGTGAAAATGCACCTGCAGCGGCATGGCTTTCGGTGGAAAAGGAAATTTCATTCGGAGAAAATGTTCTGGCAAAGAGTACCATTCCATAGACTTCGGCGATCTTGTATTCATTGGTGAAAACAGGTGCACTGCATAATTCTGATTTGGTTTCTTTTGAAAAAGACATTATTTTCCCGCCTTGTTTACATCTCTGTGATAGATAACGGCATTCTGACCGTTTTCGGTGATATGCTGATGAAGAACTCTTGTGAGGGTGACGGAACGGTGTTTGCCGCCCGTACAGCCGACAGCAATGACAAGCTGACTTTTTCCCTCTGCAAGATACAGGGGCAAAGAATAATCTATAAGAGAGAAGATTCTTTTTGCCAATTCTTTGGACTGTTCAAACTGCATGACATAATCAAAGACACAGCTTTCCAGACCTGTATGATGTTTGAGTTCGGGTATGTAAAAGGGATTCGGCAGACATCTGACATCAAATACAAGATCGGCTTCGGCAGGGATACCGTGTTTGAAACCGAAAGACATACAGGTGACAGTCATGCCGGAAGATTTGTTTTCAAGAAAGAGGATAGACATTCTTTCCTTGAGCTGTGCAGGCGAAAGGGAAGAGGTATCAATGGTATAATCCGCCTTGATTTTGACACGCTCCAGATATTTTCTTTCAATTTGAACGGCTTTTTCGACAGAGCCGCTGCAAATGTCTGCCAGAGGGTGTTTTCTTCTGGTTTCACGGAAACGTCGGAGAAGTATGTCATCTTTGGCATCAAGAAAGAGAATCTTATAGATTTTTTTGTCGGCAGAGAGCTTGTCCGTAGCGTCAAAAAGTTCGTCAAAGCGATCGCCTGCTCTCACATCAATGACAATGGCGACTTTTTTCATTTTGGAGTCGGAAGATGTTTCGCAGAGTTCATAAAATACGGTGAGGAGAGCGGGGGGGATATTGTCCACGCAGTAATAGCCGAAATCTTCCATATTTTTGACGGCAACGGATTTTCCAGCCCCCGAAAGTCCCGTTATGATGATAAATTCCATGTGATCATTCCTTATTCGACAAATTTGATCTCACAGCAAAGTTCAATGCCTTTTTGTTCGAGAACGACTTTTTTGATATGTTCGATAAGCTGTCTGACATCTTCGGCAGTAGCGTTATGGTCGTTGACGATAAAGCCGGAATGTTTTTTGCTGACTTCGGCACCGCCGATGGAACAGCCTTTCAGACCGCATTCTTCAATGAGAGCGGCGGCATAGCAGCCTTCGATATCGGGACGCTTGAATACGCTGCCGGCACTGTAGTGATTGACAGGCTGTTTGGTCTTGCGTTTGTTCATAAGTTCCTGCATTCTGTAGCCGATGAGTTCGGGATTGTCTTTTTTCAGTTCAAAACGGACTGTAAGGATAATATTGTCGGTATCGGTAAAGACACTGTGACGGTAGCCGAAATCGAGCTGATTTTTTTCGTACTCGTGTATATTGCCGTCCTTGTCCATGAATTGGACGCATGAAACGACATCTTTCATTTCACCGCCGTAAGCCCCTGCATTCATGTAGGTAGCACCGCCCACGGAACCGGGGATACCCCATGCAAATTCCAGACCGCTCAGGGAATGTTTTTTGGCGGCTACGCATACACCGGCAAGGGAAGCTCCTGCACCGCAGTGAATACGATTTTCATTGATGCTCATTTCGGTGAAATAGCCCGAAAGCTTGATGACAAGACTTTTGATGCCGTTGTCGGAAACGAGGAGATTGGAGCCTAAGCCTATGATAAAATAGGGGATATTGTTTTCCCTGCATATAGAAACGGTATGGTATAAAGCGAGGATGCTTTTGACTTCACAGAAACAGTCGGCATTGCCGCCGATATGGAAAGTCGTGTGATTTTTCATTGGTTCATTCGGATATAAAACAATATCTTCGTGAATGCCGTCGGGATAGGAAATTTTGCCTTTTTCTTTGAGAAGATTCAAAATATTTTCGTTTAACATAAAAAACTCCTTGAATTAAAATGAAATTTCTTGAACGCCGCCTTCTTCTTCGGGATATTCGAGACCGAGAAGCTGGAACAATTCACGGGCGGCATTGTAGCCCATTTTACGCTGACGGTTATTCATAGCCGCAACTTCAATGATCACGGCAAGGTTTCTGCCGGGCTTGACAGGAATGGTGACAATGGGCAGTTCGTTGCCTAAAATTTCGGTTTTTTCGCTGGTCATGCCCATACGGTCATACTGTTTTTTATTGTCCCAGAGTTCGAGATTGATGACCATATCGATCTTTTCGCTGAGTTTGACGGAACCCATACCAAAAAGCCGTCTTGCATTGATAATTCCTATGCCACGCAGTTCGATAAAATGACGAATATTTTCGGGAGCCGAACCGATGAGCTGTTTATTGGAAATTCGTCTGATCTCAACGGCATCATCTGCAATGAGACGGTGACCTCTTTTGATGAGTTCGATAGCAGTTTCACTTTTGCCGACACCGCTGTCACCGACAATGAGCAGACCTTCGCCGTAGACTTCCACTAAAACGCCGTGGCGTGTCACACGGGGAGCAAGTTCATTATTGAGCAGGGATACGAGAGAGGCGGAAAGAGTAGAAGTAGCCTCTGCTGAACGCAGAACGGGAATTTTATATTTATCAGCAGCGGACATGAGTTCCGTATAGGGAATGATGCCCCTTGTGATAATAATGGCAGGCGGCTTCAGGGCGAAGATTCTTTCAATGACATACACTCTCTGTTCGGAGCTGAATTTGTTCAGATAGCTGTTTTCCGTATTTCCGAACAGGATGATGCGGGAATTGTCAAAGAAATCGAGAAATCCGGTAAGTTCCAGACCGGGACGGGTGATGTCTTTGGAAGAAACGTGTATCGTTTCGGGTTCATTCGGCATATAGGCAACTTCAAGTTCAAGTTCAGATATGATTTTTGCGAGACTGACGAAAAATTTTGTTTCCATGTAAAGCACCTCCGATAGTTTTATAAAAATGTCAACAAAATTCTATTTAACATTATACAATATTTTTATGGAATTTAAAAGAGTTTTTTTATAATTTCTAAAAAGTCTTTTGTTTACGGAAAAAGTGTGATACAATAGGAAAGATAAAAAGAATTGTGGTGGTGCTTATGCGAATACTGATATTTACGGAAGTAGTTTCACCGTATGTCTGCGGGATTTCAAGCTACATAGATGTACTGAAAAAGGGATTGGAAAAGCTGTCGCATAAAGTTGTGACAGTAACTTCTGCCATGGACGTTGAGAAGGCGTACTGTAAGAATGGCATTATATGGTGCCCCGCCAAGAAAGCGAAAAACAAATACGGATATGAATGCAAAAACTGTAATGATGAATCGGTGATCGATTTTATATGTGCCTGCAAGCCCGATATCGTGCATATACATACGGATACAAAAATAGGATATATGGGACTGGAAGTAGCGGACAGGGCAAATATACCTGTGGTATTTACGATACACGATTATTTCATGGACAGATTTGCGGCAGAAAATAAATTGGTCTGGAAATACAGGACATTCTTTGAAAGAAGGCATTTTGAAGATATGCTTGACAATGCGGGTGCAGTGACATCTTCATGCAGTCGGGCGGAAATGTTTGTCAGGCGTGCCAAAAAGAAAAATGCAGTGAAGATCATACCGTGTGCCGTTGACAATGAATTGTTCGACTACAGGAAATACGATAAAAAAGCCGTCAGGGATATCAGGACAAGGCTTGGCTTGTCGGAAACATCGACAGCAGCGGTATTTGCAGGCAGCCTGAGTGTTGAAAAAAATCTGGAATTTGCATTGTCGGCATTTGCGAAATATATCAAAAAGACGGATCATATACAGTTCCTGATCGCAGGGGACGGAACGGAAACGGAATATCTGAAAGAGCAGTGCCGCAAGCTGAAAATAGATGATATGGTAGTTTTTGCAGGAACAGTGCCGAATGAAAAAATGCCTGAAATATATTCCGCCTGCGATATGTATGTATGTTCCTACGATGACGGCTTGATGTCGATGTCATTCGGGGAAGCAATGTCATGCGGATTGCCTGTCATGGTGAAGTACGACAGTGAAAATATCGCATCAAGCATGGTGCAGGAAAATGTCAACGGCTTTGTATATAAAAATGAAGAAGAATTTGCAAAATGCTTAAAGACGTTTGCCAATTTCAGTACAGAAAAAAA
>CAMHPW010000048.1 GCA_946187095.1 uncultured Clostridia bacterium
CAGGATAAAAAAGACAAGTTTGCAAAGCAGGATAAAAAGCCCGAACAGAAAAAAGACAAAAAGCCGAATGAAAACAAGCCTAAAAATGCAGATAAAAAACCGAATGTGCAAAAGCCGCAGAAACCGTCTGAAGATACGGCACAAACAGGTTCGTTTGAAAGAGTACAGCGTATCGTAGATACCCGTCAGTCCAATGTTGACATTGAAAGATACAATGAAAAATATGACCGCCTTGCAAGTGAAAAAATGCACAATGTCAACAATGTCCAGAACAAGCAGAAAATCAACCAGCGTTCACAGCAGAAAGGCAAGCCCAAGAATTCCAGAAAGGAAACCGAACAGGAAAGGCTCAGACGTATCGAAAAGGACAGAAAAACCAAGCCTATCACTGTTCTTATCCCTGATGAAATCACGGTAGGCGAACTGGCTCTCCGACTCAAAGCAAGAGCAGGTGAAGTTATCGGCAAACTGATGGGATTCGGTGTGATGGCAAGTGTCAATGAAGTGATCGATTTCGATACGGCATCACTTGTGGCAATGGAATTCCATGCGAGAGTCGAAAAGGAAAATATTGAAACCATCGAAGAAAAAATCATTGATGACAGTGACGATGATGATACTAATCTCATTACAAGGTCGCCTGTCGTTGTCGTCATGGGACACGTTGACCACGGTAAAACTTCACTGCTTGATGCGATCCGTCATGCACACGTTACTTCTACGGAAGCAGGCGGCATTACACAGCATATCGGTGCATACCGTGTCAATATCAATGACAGGGATATCACATTTCTTGATACCCCAGGACATGAGGCATTTACGACCATGCGTGCAAGGGGTGCACAGGTGACGGATATCGCCATTCTCGTTGTTGCCGCAGATGACGGTATCATGCCCCAGACCATTGAAGCCATCAACCATGCGAAAGCCGCAGGCGTTTCCATTATCGTTGCGGCAAATAAAATTGACAAGCCCGGTGCAGATGTCATGAGAGTTATGACTCAGTTGATGGAACATGAAATCGTTCCCGAAGATTTCGGCGGCGATACGCCTGTTATCCCTGTTTCCGCACATACAAAGCAGGGCATTGACGAACTTCTTGAAATGGTTTTGCTTGTTGCGGATATGAAAGAACTCAAAGCCAATCCCGACAGGGCGGCAAAGGGTACTGTCATTGAAGCAAGGCTTGACAAGGGCAGAGGTCCCGTTGCGACTGTACTTGTACAGAACGGTACTCTCCATGTCGGTGATATTATCGTTGCAGGTACGACAGTAGGTCGTGTCAGGGCTATGTCGGATGATAACGGCAATAAAGTGCAGAATGCGGGACCGTCTGTGCCTGTTGAAATCACAGGTCTTGATGATGTTCCCACAGGCGGTGATGTATTCAATGCTGTATCCGATGAACGTTTGGCAAGGGAACTCGTTGACCAGAGAAAGACCGCTCAGAAAGAAGAAAAATTCAATGCCCGTACAAAAGTGACGCTTGACAATCTCTTTGACCAGATGAAACTGGACGATATGAAAGAACTGAAAATCATTGTCAAGGCAGATGTACAGGGTTCTGTGGAAGCCGTCAGACAGTCGCTTGAAAAGCTGACAAATGAAGAAATAAGAGTCAATGTCATTCACAGCGGTGTCGGTGCGATAAGAGAATCCGATGTCATGCTGGCATCAGCATCCAATGCGATTATCGTAGGCTTTAATGTACGTCCCGACAGCGTTGCAGAGGAAAATGCCAAGAATGACGGCGTTGATATCCGTCTGTACAGAATCATCTATGACTGCATAGAGGAAATTCAGGCCGCCATGAAGGGTATGCTTGCACCGAAATTCAAGGAAACAATACTCGGCAAAGTCGAAGTCCGTCAGACATATAAAATTACCAATGTCGGTCTTGTATCGGGTTCGTATGTACTTTCGGGAAAAGTTGTCCGTGGTGCAAGTGTCAGAGTCGTGCGTGACGGTATCGTTATTGCAGATGATACGATAGCTTCTCTCCAGAGATTCAAGGATTCCGTCAAGGAAGTCGCACAGGGCTTTGAATGTGGTATTACGCTTGACCGTTTCGCCGATATCAAAGAGGGCGATATCTTTGAAGTTTACCAGATGGAACAGATCAAGGAATGAACAATGAGGAGTGAGGAATGAGGAATATTTCTCATTCCTAATTCCTAATTTATCATTGAAAGAAAGGTGTGGAAAAAATGCCGGATATGGAAGCTTACAGTGATTTTTTGACGAGAACGGGCGAATTTGAAAAGCCCGGACTTGCCATGGGTGACGGGGATTTTCACCCTCATGCCGAACTTGGTGCAAAATGCAGTCCCGACGGAACTTTCAGGGAATTTTTCGGAGATACTGTTGTGTTTGAACTCAAACATAAGGCAAAGGAAAAATTTGCCGAAATCATAGAGGAACTCTATGCAAAAGTGCCCGAATGTTTCAGTGAAAAGATCAATGCCGATACGCTGCACATGACTTTGCATGATTTGAGTGCGTCGGAAAATCTCAATGAAGTAGCAGCAGATGTGTTCAGCAATGAGATAAAGCTGCTCGAAGTGCTGAAAGAAAATCCCATTGAGATAAAGACTGTCAGAATGAAAACGAATTTTATCATCAATATGGTGTCGAAAAGTCTTGTGATGGCACTCGTGCCCGAAGATGAAGAAGAATGGAACAAACTCCAGACGCTTTACAGTCTGATTAATCAGGTAAAAGTTTGTCCGTATCCGTTTCTGACACCGCACGTTACATTGGCATATTTCAACATCAACGGCTTTGGCGAAAAGTCCGTCAGAAAGCTGAAAAAAATCGTTGAAAAGATGAATGAAAAGAGTTTTGAAGTGACTCTGCATACGAACAGGCTGTATTATCAGCATTTTCGCAGCATGAATGATTATACAACGATATTTCCGCTTGTATGAAAGGGCTTATCATGGTTTGGCTGAAAAAACGTAGGATATGGATTGTATCAACAGCTGTTTTATTGGTTATTTCCGTTTTGGCTGCTTTGTTTGTTTCCTCGCATTATACAATGATTTCCGAACTGCCTTTTATCAAGTCTGCACCCGATGTGAAACTATACAATGACCGGTGGATTGTAGGCAATTTTATCGAGAATGTCAGAGAAAAATACGGTGATTTCAGCCGTATGAAATATGGTGCTTTTAATGGCGATTACGGTGAAAATGGGGGAACTGTCGGATATTATATCGGCAAAGAGGCGAATTTTTTGGATCCGACAGGTGCCCCGATGTATTACTGGATGCATTACAACAGCGACAGGATCGTTACCGAAGTTTATATACAAACGCTGCCGGGCGGCTGACAAAGGAAATTTTCAGATATATTCAAAAATATCTTGACAAACAGATTGATTTTATGGTATAGTATAAATACCTCAAAAGGGGCAATTTTTTTTGTGTGTCTTTTTCTTGAGGGAGGTTTATAGATTCCGAAATACCGGGAGGTGCCGTTAATGAGAGTAAAAATAACATTGGCTTGCACAGAGTGTAAGCAGCGTAACTACAACACTATGAAAAACAAGAAAAACGATCCGGACAGACTTGAAATGAACAAGTACTGCAGATTCTGCAAAAAGCATACTCTGCACAAGGAAACAAAGTAAGCGGAGGTATCGGGCATGGCTAAGAAAAAAGCTGATGAAAAAAAGCCGAATATCTTTGCAAGAATTTGGAATGGTATCGTGAATTTCTTCCGTGATATCATCAGGGAGATCAAGAAAATAGTGTGGCCTACACCGAAAGCGACATTCAGGAATACGGGAATCGTGTTGCTTGTCATGCTGGTGTCGGGACTGGTGATTTTTGGCGTTGATTCAGGTCTGCACGCATTGTTCGGACTTGTGATGGATCTTGCCGGAAATTAAAAAAACAAAGAATGTCGGAGGGAAATGACTATGCCGCATGAAGAACCAAAATGGTATGTTGTCCATACATATTCGGGATATGAAAAAAAAGTTGCCTCGAATCTTGCCACTACCGTTGAAAACAGGGGCTTTAAGGAGCTGATCACGGATATCCGTGTGCCGACGGAAATGGTCACGGAAATAACGGACGACAAGGAGAAAACAGTTGAGCGTAAGATTTTCCCCGGATATGTATTTGTGAAAATGGTGATGAATGACGATACATGGTATATCGTGAGAAATATCAGAGGATGTACCGGTTTCGTCGGTCCGAGTTCCAAGCCGATACCGCTTTCCGATGCGGAAGTCACGGCGATGGGCATTGAAAATGAATCCGATAAAACACCACGCATTGAAGTTGCCTATAAAGTGGGTGACAGGGTGCGTATCAAGGATGATTCCTTTGACGATTCGGAAGGCATTGTCGAGTTGATAGACCTTCAGAACAATGTCGTAAGAGTTATCGTTCAGATGTTCGGACAGGATACTCCCATTGACCTCGAACTGAATAAAGTAGAGGTATTGGAGTAAAAAAATTAAGCTGATAACGGAGCTATTCCGTTGTTATTGAGGGAATTTTCCCTCGTGGGAGGAGAGAAAATTTTTGTATTTCTCCGCATTTTACCACAAATTTTGGAGGTGCAGTAAAAATGGCTCAGAAGGTAACAGGCTTTATCAAGCTTCAGATACCTGCCGGCAAGGCAACACCGGCACCGCCTGTAGGACCGGCTCTCGGTCAGCACGGTGTCAATATCATGGCATTTACAAAGGAATTCAATGAGCGTACAAAGAAAGATATCGGTCTTATCATTCCTGTCGTTATCACAGTTTATGCAGACCGTTCATTCACCTTTGTAACAAAGACTCCGCCTGCAGCGGTTCTCATCAAGAAGGCTTGCGGAATCGAATCGGCTTCGGGCGAACCCAACAAGAAGAAAGTTGCAAAGATCACCAAAGATCAGGTTCGTGCTATCGCTGAACAGAAAATGCCCGACCTCAATGCATCAAGCATTGAATCCGCTTGCAGCATGATCGCAGGTACGGCAAGAAGTATGGGTATTGTAGTAGTCGACTGATCGCTCTCCGAGTGGGAGGACAAAATTAATTCCGATTTTACCACTGAATAGGGAGGAAAATCTATAATGAAACACGGTAAAAAATATGTCGATGCTGCAAAACTCATCGACAAGACAAAAGCGTATGATTCAAAAGAAGCAATAGATGTTTGCCTCAAGACAGGCACGGCCAAGTTTGACGAAACCGTTGAACTTCATGTGAAACTCGGTGTTGATTCACGTCATGCCGATCAGCAGGTTCGTGGTGCCATCGTTCTTCCGAACGGTACAGGCAAGCAGGTAAGAGTTCTTGCCATCTGCAAGGGCGACAATGTTCAGAAGGCTCAGGAAGCCGGTGCCGAATATGTAGGTGCAGAGGAATTCACTCAGAAGATTCAGAGTGAAGGCTGGACAGACTTCGATGTACTTATCACCACTCCCGATATGATGGGCTTGGTAGGTCGTCTTGGTAAGATCCTCGGTCCTCGTGGCTTGATGCCGAACCCCAAGGCAGGTACGGTTACACCCGATATCGCAAGGGCTATCAAAGAAGCAAAAGCCGGTAAGATTGAATACCGTCTTGATAAAACCAATATCATTCACTGCCCCATCGGCAAGGTTTCCTTTGGTACAGACAAGATTTCAGAGAACTTTGATGCTCTCATGAATGCGATTATCAAAGCAAAGCCTGCTGCCGCTAAAGGTCAGTATATCAAATCCGTTGCAGTTGTTACAACAATGGGACCTGCTGTAAAAGTAAATCCCGCTAAAATCAACGGAGCTGTTTAATTCATAATTAAGAATGCATAATTATCTTGAAAGCTGCCTTTTGCACTTCAATTATGCATTATGAATTAAAAAAGTCTTGACATACACATTTCGGTGTGGTATAATCTATCTTGCTGTTGACTGTAGACAGCAGGTGCACGAAAGTGCATAAAAGGGTGATTCCCTGCCTGCCGAGGTTGTGTGCGTGTATTAAGTGTATTACTACGCCTTCCTCGCAAACGGGGAGGGCGTATTTTTAATATTCGGAGGTGAATCGTTTTGCCAAGTCAGAAAGTTTTGGAACAGAAACAGCAGGTTGTTGCACAGCTCGCTGAAAGAATCCAAGGTTCAGTTGCAGGTATCATCGTTGACTACAAGGGTATCACTGTTGAGGACGATACAAAGCTCCGTAAGGAACTTCGTGAAAACGGTGTCAAATATACCGTTGTCAAGAATACTTTGATCAAGCGTGCGGCTGAAAAGGCAGGTCTTAACGGTATTGACGATGTACTTAACGGTACTTCTGCTATCGCAACAAGTGCAGAAGATTATGTAGCAGCAGCTCGTATTCTCCAGCAGTTTGCCGATAAGCACGACAACTTTAAAGTAAAGACAGGTTATCTCGATAATGAAGTGATCAGTCTTGATAAGATCCAGAGTCTTGCAAAACTCCCGTCAAGAGAAGTTTTGCTTGCCAATGTACTCGGTGCATTCCAGGCACCTATCGCATCTTTCGCAAGGGCTATTCAGGCTGTTGTTGACAAGAGCGGCGAAGCAGCTCCTGCGGCTGAAGAAGCTCCGGCAGAAGCGTAATGAAAAAAACAAAAATACATCTCAAATCATGGAGGTAATTTAAAATGGCATCAGAGAAAGTTACAGCTATTGTAGAAGAATTGAAAGGTCTTACAGTTCTTGAACTTGCAGAGCTCGTTCACGCTGTAGAAGAAGAATTCGGCGTATCCGCAGCAGCCGCAGTTGCAGTTGCAGCTCCCACAGACGGCGGTGCAGCAGCAGCCGCTGAGCAGACAGAATTTGACGTTATCCTTAAGTCAGCAGGTGCTGAGAAAATTAAGGTTATCAAGGTTGTTCGTGAAATCACAGGTCTTGGTCTGAAAGAAGCTAAGGCTCTCGTTGACGGTGCTCCGAAGCCCGTTAAAGAGGCAGTCAGCAAGGACGATGCCGAAGCTATCAAGGCTAAACTCACAGAAGTTGGTGCTGAGGTAGAGGTTAAGTAATTTTACTTCAAGGCAATACCTACAAATTTTTTAATCACCATAGGAGGTGCAAAAAACATGGCAAAATGTGAAATTTGCGGTAAGGGTGTCACTTTCGGTATCAAAGTATCTCACTCACACAGACGCTCAAACAGAACATGGAAGCCAAACGTCGTTAAGGTTAAAGCGATTGTAAACGGCAGTCCGAAACGCGTTAATGTCTGCACCCGTTGCCTTCGTTC
>CAMHPW010000049.1 GCA_946187095.1 uncultured Clostridia bacterium
TTCAAAAAAACGAAATTCCATCAAACTCACGTTTACAAAGTGACAAACACGGAGTCAAAGCTGTGATTTTGACTCCGTATTTTTTGCATTGACAGCTATAAATGAGCAAATTTCAAGTTTTTTGTGCAGCTTTCAGATTTGCTCATCTATAGTACTATAGTAACCGTCATTGAAAATTTCCTTTTGTCATTCTGAGGAATGAAGTGACGAAGAATCTTTGCAGGATTCCTCACTTCGTTCGGAATGACGGTCTTAAGTTGGTGACATTGAATTTTAGGGGAGGTGGCACCGCCGCAGGCGGTGGTGGAGAGGTCGGGGACTTGAGAATATTGTGCAGTTTCACGAAGAATTCGGAATTTGCTCATTTATAGATGAATAAATATGATTTTGACATAGACAGGGGACTTTGTTATTTTTTGAGTTTTTCTTCAAGCTGCTTCAGCTTCTCGGAAAGTATGATCCTCTGTTCTCTGTTCCAGATCAGTCTTTTGATCAGCAGATCCTGCGGCAAAACTTCATGGGGAGAAATTCTGATCCGTCTTTTAGGATCAGTCAGTTTTTGGTTTTCAAGTTTTAACCTGCGGATAACGTAATCATAATAGGCAGAACAGCCCTCATGTTCTGTTGCCTGCAGGATCAGCATAAGCTGCTCATAATCTCCGGGATCGTCATAAAATTCGGCACCGTGATCTTTGATTCCCAGATCATCAAACCATTCTTCTCTCAAACGGTCAAAAAGTATAGCTGCCCCTTCGTCCTGCATGGTCGTGAGATTCCAGATGCAGCGTCGCAGTGCAAAATTGATAAAATGCTTTTCATACCTGTCATAGATTCCCATATTGATCAGTTCACTGCGTACTTTCGTCACAGCATGATAGAAGCATTCCCATGAAAGATGGCGTGTTTCGGTAAGGGATTGGGGATTGTTTCTTCTCTGATAGTAAAGGCAGTCGGGCAGGTATGTGATACGTTCCGCTTTCAAAAGTGATGCCATGACAAAATACAGGTCATTCGTTGTACGCTGTTCCTGAAACTGTAAATGATTTTCTGTCACAAAACTCCGTCTGTAAAACTTGTCCCATGCCCATCCCACAAAGCATCTGAGCGGATTGCCGTTGATATCATCCGTATTAAAAACTTTTTTGTCAGGAAGCATGGACACTCTGACGGAAGAACGATATGGTCTTACATTGCCTGTTTGTGAGTCAAACATACTGGAAGCGAAAACACAAATATCTGTCTGATATTCTTCACTGGTCTCATAGGCTTTTTGCAGCAGATTGGAGGCAGCATAGTCATCAGCATCGGGAAAATAGAGATATTTGCCGGATGCCCTTTCCATTCCGACATTACGGGCTTTGCCTGCATTGGTATTTTCCTGATCAATGCAAATGATCCTTCTGTCAACGCCTGCGTAATCCTGAATAATAGAAAGAGAATCATCAGTAGAACCGTCATTGACACAGATGATCTCAATTTCTTCCAGCGTTTGTGAAATAAGACTGTCCAGACACTTTGGCAAAAATTCGGCGGCATTATATACCGGAAGAACCACCGAAACGACAGGAGACTGTATTTCCGTAGTTTTCAATAATTCCTTTTTTTCGTAATTCATAGTATCAGCCTTTCTATACATAGTTCCGTCAATATTATATTTTATATCAAGAAAAATGTCAATCAATGGAATCACTCACATTACGCAGGCAGGAGTAACAATATCAGCAGCCAAGACATTGACAAAAGTGTTGAAACATTGTACAATGTATTCATAAAGAAGTGAGTTTATGGGAAATTACAACCCAAAAAAATTTGTCGGAATGACAGGTGTTTCAGGGACATTACAGAGATGGGATGGGGATATTGGAAGTCTGTTGACAAGCAAACTTTGTCACAACTGATGTGTAAAAGAAAGGATGTAGCCTATGCGAAAAAAAATGCTGCCGATCCTGCTGGCACTGGCAATATTGTCTTGTTCTGCCTGCAGCGAAGTACCTTCAATGCCTGAATTGAAAACGTCAAAAAATACTCCTCCAAGACCGAGTGCCGAAGAAAACTACTACGGCAATATCAACTATGATTATCTTTCACAGGGGCAGATACCATACGGACAGGACAGATACGGCTTCTATGACAATGTTTTCGATGAAATGGAACGCTGTGTCTGTGATATTATTGACCGTTGTGTAAAAAGCGATCCCGAAAGCGGCTCATTTGAGGAAATGGTCAGGGAAATATATTCTCAATACATGGATGCGGATGCCCGAAATGAAGCAGGGGCGGATATTCTGCTGCAGGGTGCCTATATGGTCGAGTCATGCAGCACGGTTGACGAATTGGTGAGTACAATGGGCTTTCTGTATCGGAACTATGGTGTGAGTTCATTTTTCAAGCCTGATGTCATGGCTGACATACTGGATACTTCTGTCAATACGATGTATCTGATGAATATGAATACATTGGGCAATATGAAGGAAAATTTCACAAGAACTGATGCAGGTCCCGAAGAAATCGGAAAATTTGTTGACAATACTCTGAAAGCCGTGAAAGTCGAACCTGATGAGGCGAAACAAAGGGCTAAGAATGTCGTCAGGCTGATCAATGAGATCATGCTTGCCACGATGGATTCCGATGAAATGTCCGATATGGAAAAGCATACAAACGTATATGACAGAGAAAGGCTGGGATCACTTTTCAGCAATGTCGATACGGACAATATGCTCCGTGCTTTCGGATTTGATACGGACAGATGCATTGTCTACGATGAAGGGCAGGCTGCAAAGATCAATGAACTGCTGATACAGGAAAATATGAGAGAACTCAAGGATTATATGATATCCTGTATCATGTATGAATACATCAGAGTACTGCCGCCTTCCTATTCGGAGAGTTTTTCCTCTTTGAGCGACTTTGAAAAAGATGCTGATGATGATGCCAAGCGTTTTGTATGCGATATTTTGGATATGGAAGTAGGCGTGATTTACGGGCGTGAAATATGCACAGATGAACTGATGGACACAGTCAGTAAAATGGTATCACAGATTCAGGATTCCTGCCGTGAGCTTATCAGGAACTGCGAAAGACTTTCCGATGACGCAAAAGAAAAATATATCAGAAAAATGGACAGTATGTCTGTACTGCTTGGCTACAACAAAAATATGACTTCGCCGTTCACGGTCACTCCCGCACGAAACGGCGGAAAACTGATCGAAAATGTGATCGCCATCAAGAGCGGACGAAAACAGAAACTGATCAGCAGTGTCGGCAAGGCACCCGACAAGAGCGAATGGCAGATGCCTTCCATTGAAGTGAATGCCACTTATTATCAGCTTGACAATAAATTTGAGATTCCTGCCGCAGTCATGTCGAAAGCCTTTTTTGATCCTGCCGACAACGAATATTATAATCTCGGAAAAATAGGCTATGTAATAGGGCATGAAATGAGCCATGCATTTGACTCAAACGGATTCCAGTATGATGAAAAAGGCAATTACAACACGGAGTGGCTGTTGGAAGAAGACCGTGAACGATACCGTCAGCTTATGGACAAAGCAACGGAATATTATAATAATGTTAAACTGTTGGATATGTACAATATCAAGGGAAATGTGACACTTGCCGAAAATTTGGCTGATCTTTCGTCTGTGCAGTGTCTTCTGAATATAACGGATGACGAGGAGAATCTGCGTCATATGCTTGAGGGCATAGCAGTACAGTGGGCATCTCTTACCATTGTCAAAAATCTTGTAAAAGATATCAACAATGAGATACACAGTCCCAACGAGGCAAGAGTCAATGCAGTTGTTTCCTGCATGGATCAGTTCTATGGAGTCTATGATGTCAAAGAGGGCGACAAAATGTATGTTGCCCCCGAAAACAGAGTAAAGGTATGGTGATAGTATGATAAGAGCAAAATTGGTACTGCGTAACGTCATCGGCAAACCGCTGAGGTCTTTTATTATCATACTGTCTCTTGCGGCAGCAGCCTTTGCGGCACTGTTCTGCATTGCAGGTATCCATTCCGCAAAGAATGATCTGAAAGACTTCTTTGCCGCCAACTACGGTGATATGGATATCCTGATCATGTCAGGCAATATCAGGATCACTGAAAACGATCTGCCGTCAGGCAGTAAAATACTTACGGAAGTTGACGGCAATATCAGTGAGACGATCCCGAACAGCCGTTATGTCAACTATGTCAATCAGATACAGATCACAGTGATCGGCATCGATACGCAGGCAGCCTATGAGGCAAAAATGTTGGCAAGTCCCTATCCTACGGAAAACGGCATTACCATGACAGAAACGCTGGCGGCTCAGCTTGGCAAAAAAAAGGGTGATATTTTCACTTTCTACGGTGACGGAAATGTCAGATATGACCTTGAGATACTGGAGATCGCACCGCCTTCCCGATATCTCAGCATGAGGCAGTCGTCTATTCTTGTCACTCCCGAACTGTGCAATCAAATTGCAGGCAACAGAGAAGGAACGGCTACGATTGCCTATGCAGACATACCCGATGGTCAGGTGAAGGATGTGATCGATATGATCCTGAACGAATACCCTGATCATATCTGCATGGGTACGGCTTCCGCCGATTCAGACGAGACAATGAACAGTATGCTGAATATCTATTATCTGATATTTGCAGTCGTATTTCTCATGATATGCTTTATTGTCGTGTCCATGTCAAAGCATATTGTCAATGAGAGAATGTCCGTGATCGGTATGTTGAGAAGTATCGGCGGCAGTATTGCAGGTACAGGTGCTTTGCTGATGTGTGAAAGTGCCTTTTACGGTCTGTGCGGCGGTGTATTGGGTACACTTTTGTATCTGCCGTTCAGAAGCAGCAGTATGCTCTCTCTTTTCATGCCTGCCAATGTCGGCGATATGAAAGAACATTCGGACGGTATCAATTTTCTGACGATCATGCTCGTGATTCTGGGCGTTGTCCTGATACAGTGCCTTTTCTCCGCAGCCGCCATCGTCAAAGCTGCCAAAGTGCCTGTAAGAGATATTATTTTCGGCACAAAAGATACCGTTTATCTTCCGTCAAAATCATTTACAATTGTCGGGGCGGTCATGCTTGCAGTCGGAATGATTATCCATTTTCTCATGTCGGATTTTCTCTTTTCCGTATTGGCGGCATTTCTGACAATGATCGGTGCAGTCCTGCTGTTTCCGCAGGTCGTTGTATGGGTATCAAAGGCACTTTGTATTCTCTTTGCAAAGCTGAACAAGCCTGTTGCAAAATTAGCCGCCAAAGAAATTGCCACTACCAAAAGCAGTATATCTTCCGCACAGCTTTTGCTTTCGGCATTGTCACTGACAATTGCCATGTTTGTGATATCGGCTTCACTTCTCTCCATGCTTGCCAGCCCGAGCTATACAAGTGATATCATCATTACGGAGCCTGAACAGGAAAGCAGCATTTACGATTACATAGCCGACAGCATTGACGGCGTAACTGATGCTGAAAAGCTGTATTTCAAGAGGATCATGGGCGAAAGCAAGGCAAAAGTCAATGATACGGAACGTGAACTTACGGTGATCGCCCTGAATGACGGCGGATACAAATATTTCAGGGGAATCAGCCGATATCCCGAAAGTCTTGCCGCAGATGAAATTGCCGTTGATAAAGTCCTTGCTTCCAAAATGGGGATCAAAGTCGGTGATACTCTCAAACTTGGTTTGAAAATAGAAAGCTATCTTCCCGCAGAATTCCAATTCCGTGTAAAATCCCTGATGGATGCAGGCAAATTCAATTATTACGGCAATACTGTCATGATCAATCCCGACACCTATAAAAAAATCTATTTTGACGAGCCGACGATGGTACTTGTAAAAACTTCTTCAGGCATGGTTTCAGATGTCTTTGGTACAATGCTTGCTACATTGCCCGATTCGCCTGACCATTTCATGACAATGGAGGATTATACCGCACAACAGAAAACAAGTATGGACAGCATTATGAGCATACTCTATGCTGTGATCGCACTCGGCATTGCACTTTCCGTCATGGGCACTTTCAGCAATATGCTGATGGGCTTTGAACATTCCAGACGAAAGTACGCTGTTTATTATTCCTCGTCCATGAGCAAGGAAAAACTGAAACAATTGATCATCTGGGAAACGATGCTGACAAGTGCCGTTTCTGCGATTGCCTCTGTCATATTCGGACAACTGTTTTTGGCTGTCGTGCAAAAAGCTCTTTCCGGACTTAATATGAGCATTCCGTTGGAATCACCGCTTCTGTATGCAGTGATTTTTGCTGTCATCATGTTCCTGCTGCTTTTGCCGGTCGTCATAAAGCCCGTCAGAATGTTATCCAAAATGGATATCGCCGAAGAAATCAAGACAAGTGCAGATTGAGGAGGAATTACTATGAATCAGAACAACTATCGGCAGTCTGCCGTAATCAGTGCCAGAAATATTTACAAGTCTTTCGGAAAAGGTGAAACGGCACAGACAGTGTTGGAAGGGGCTAATCTGGATATTGCAAAGGGCAGCTTTGTGTCATTGATGGGCGAATCCGGCACAGGCAAATCCACCCTGCTGTATCTGATCGGCGGACTTGACAGGAATTTCACCGGAGATATATTCGTATCCGGTCAGAATATCGCCAGCCTGTCAGATAAAGAACTTTCTGAAATACGCTGCAAAAAAATGGGATTTGTATTTCAGTTCTATAATTTGGCGGCGAATCTCACAGTAGAAGATAATATTTTGCTTCCTCTGGAAATGAGCGGCAGAAAAATATCCGAATACCGTGAAAAGTATCGTGAAATCCTTGAAATTACAGGCCTTGAAAGCAAAGTGAAGTCCTATCCGTCACAGCTTTCAGGCGGTCAGCAGCAAAGAGTAGCGATTGCCAGAGCTGTACTCGGTGAGCCTGAAATCATTCTGGCTGACGAACCGACAGGTAATCTTGATGCGGCTTCAGGTACGGAAATTATGGAGCTGTTTTCCAGATTGAATCAGGAAAAGGGCGTGACCATTCTTCAGGTCACACACTCTGCTGAATCAGCTTCCTACAGCAGCCGTATCGTTACACTGAAAAACAGAGTGATCACAGGCTGAAGCTGTACAGTATCAGCGAAGACGAGAAAATTATGCCATAAAATGAAAATATTTAGAAAAAGTTAATTGAAAATGAACTTGAAAA
>CAMHPW010000050.1 GCA_946187095.1 uncultured Clostridia bacterium
AGTCAACATATTTTTATAACTTTTTATAAAATCGTTTTAACTGTTAAAAGCCTCCCTGTATGAGCTGATCCCATGCCTGACTGTCCTTTATTTTATCGACAGCGAATATGACACCTACGGAAAGTATCAAAAGCAGGATCAGTATCAAAAATATGATCTCTATGATTTTGAATATTTTTTTGATCATACGAAATTCCTCTTGAGCTGCCCCGATCAGTCAAGGAAATCCTTGAGTTTCTTGGAACGGCTGGGATGGCGGAGTTTACGCAGAGCCTTTGCCTCGATCTGACGGATACGCTCACGGGTGACGTTGAATTCTTCACCGACTTCTTCGAGTGTTCTGGAACGTCCGTCTTCGAGTCCGAAACGGAGTTTCAGCACTTTTTCTTCTCTGGGAGTGAGGGTGGCAAGGACTTCTGCAAGCTGCTCTTTCAGGAGAGTGTGAGAAGCGGCATCCTGCGGTGCAGGGGCATCTTCATCGGGAATAAAGTCACCAAGATGGCTGTCTTCTTCTTCACCGATAGGAGTTTCAAGAGAGACAGGTTCCTGTGCCACACGCATGATCTCACGGACTTTATCGGGCGGCATATTGATGACTTCGGCAATTTCTTCCGCTGTGGGTTCATGACCGTTCTGATGCAGGAGCTGACTGGAGATTTTCTTTACTTTGTTGATGGTTTCCACCATGTGTACGGGAATACGGATGGTTCTTGCCTGATCGGCAATGGCTCTTGTGATTGCCTGACGGATCCACCATGTTGCATAAGTGGAGAATTTGAAGCCCTTTGTATGATCGAACTTGTCAACGGCTTTGATCAGACCGAGATTGCCTTCCTGAATGAGATCAAGGAACTGCATACCTCTGCCGAGATATCTTTTGGCGATACTGACAACAAGACGGAGATTTGCCTCTGAAAGTCTTTTCTTTGCGGCAACGTCACCGAGGGCGATCCTTTCGGCAAGAACTGTTTCTTCATCGGAAGTGAGCAGCGGCACTCTGCCTATTTCTTTGAGATAGATTTTTACAGGATCATCTATCGTCACGGAGTCGGACGGTTCGGGAGCATCGGGATCGTCGCTTAAATTGCTTGATGCTATGGAAGAAAGTTCCGCATCATTGAGAATGATGTCATCAACGGTTTCAACGATCTCAATGCCGTTGGTTTCAAGGGTGTCATAGAATTTTTCGAGATGTTCGGGATCCATGTCCATTTCACCGATGGCATCAAGAATTTCCTTGTTGGAAAGCTGACCTTTGGATTTACCGAGTTCCATCAGTTCTTTGAGAACGGTTTTTTTGTCGGGCTGATTTGCTGTGATCATAAACACTACCTCATTTCTTTCTGTTCCTGTTTTTTTGGATATGAGCCATTATTTCCTCATCAGTCATAGCGGCTGTCTTTTCGGGGGCGAGTTTTCGGGATTCCTTCTCAAGAATACCCATGTATATATTGACGGCACGAAAAGGATCATTTTCTCTCGGTCTAAGATAGACCATGCTGCTGATACGGCTGTTTTCTTCGTTTGAGAAATAGCCGGATATATCGACAGGTTCTGTTCCGAGACCTTTTTCGGCACGTTCTCTGATTTTTTCATAGACACTTCTGTAAAGGGGTGTCGTAAACATCTCGGGCGGAAAATCAGGGCAAATTGCGATAGCTGCATCGGAATTTGTCATCAGCAGGGCAAGCAGAACTTCTTGCGCATTTGCCGCCCTTGATTTCGGAGAATGAAAAGTCTGATTCGGCTGAATATTATTTGCTGTATATGTCTGTACGGGCGGTGGGGGTTCATTTTTCTGGATATATTTTGCCGTTTGCGTGGAAAGGGCATTTCTGTCTATCGAATATTCTTCCGAAATTTTTGAGATATATGCATCTCTTTCAATTTCATTATCGAGTGAAGCAAGAAGTTTGGCAATTTCCGTGAGGAATTCCACTTTCTGTTCCGTGATGTCCGTGTCATAGCGTATTTGCAGCTTTGCAATACGGTATTCAATGTCATTTCCGCATTTGTCGAGTAAAAGTCTGAACTTTGCCGCCCCGTTCTCACCGTTTGACTTGATGAATTCATCGGGATCTTTTCCGTTGGGGACTTTCAGCACTTTGATATTCACATTTGTTTCACGGAAGATATCTATGGCACGTTCCGTTGCTTTCTGCCCTGCCTCGTCGGCATCATAGCATATCACGACTTCCTTACAGTAACGGGCTATTAAATGAGCCTGATCTTTAGTGAGAGCCGTTCCGAGAGTGGCAACGGTATTTTCAAATCCTGCCTGATGAAGTGAAATGACATCCATGTAGCCCTCTGCCAATATGATCTGACCGTCAGTCTTGTTCTTTGCAAAATTCATGGCATAGACCGTATTTCCTTTGTTGAAAGCAGGCGTATCGGACGTATTGAGATATTTCGGCTGGATATCCGACATGATCCTGCCGCCGAAGCCTATGACATTTCCACGCAGGTCTATAATGGGAAACATCACCCTGTCGGAAAATCTGTCGTAGAAAAAACCTTTTTCGGACTTGTTGGCAAGGTTGGCTTTGAAAATCTCATCTTCCGTGAATCCGAGATTTTTCAGGTGATTTGTCAGTTCAATTCTTGATGACGGAGAATAGCCCAATCCGAAATGCACGATTGTTTTGTCTGTCAGACCTCTGTTGTGCAGATAGTCAAGGGCATTCTGCCCGTTGGGAGAATAGAGACATCTGTAATAAAATCTTGCAGCGGCACGATTGGCTTCATATATCCTGTTGCGAAGTCGGGAAAGACCGCTGTTCTGACCACTGCCTTCGGGAATCTCAAGCCCTGCCCGCTGTGCAAGCAGCTTCACGGCTTCGATATAGTCTAAATTTTCGATCCTTCTTATGAAAGTAATGACATCACCGCTGGCTTTGCAGCCGAAACAGTGAAAAAAATTCTTGTCTGTCGAAACATTGAAAGACGGTGTTTTCTCGCTGTGGAAAGGGCAAAGCCCCAGCATATTTTTGCCTTGCTTTTTGAGCTGTACATAGCCCGAAATCACGTCTACAATGTCGGTTTTGCTTTTCAGTTCCTGTATAAATTCATCGGGTATGAACATATTTTTTCCTTTCTCAGATTTTGGAGTTCCATGAATGAGGCACAAACAGATTTTCGTATGTTTCCACGGCATATTTGTCCGTCATTCCTGCGATATAGTCGCATACGGCTCTTTCCACGGAAAATCTCTTTGCAATATCCTGCATTTCCGTTGGCATATCATCGGGATTTTTTGTGAAATACCGATACAATGCCCCGATAAATTCGGGTATTTTCTGTACTTCGGACTTTGCATGACCTTTGAGATACACTTCATCAAACATGAATGTATGCAGTCTGTCAAATGCACTCTGAATCCTTTCTTCCATTTTCAGATTTCCGTCAGAGGTGTTTTCAATCAAAGATAAAACAAGCGTGTTGATTCGCTGTGAATGTTTATATCCCAAAGTATCAAGGATATCTTTCGGAATGTCGGAAATTTCCATGACACCTGCCCGTACAGCGTCATCGATATCGTGATTGATATAGGCGATTCTGTCGGCAATTCTGACGATTCTGCCCTCAACGGTATCGGCTTCCTGTCCTCTTGTATGGCAAAGTATGCCGTTTCGAGTTTCGTATGTAAGATTCAGTCCCATGCCGTCATTTTCCAGCACGTCCACCACTCTCAGACTCTGTTCAAAATGTCGGAATCCCTCTGAAAAGATATCATTCAAAGCCTTTTCGCCTGCATGACCGAAAGGCGTATGCCCCAAGTCATGCCCCAAGGCAACGGCTTCCGTCAAATCCTCATTCACTCTTAAAGCCCTTGCAATGGTTCTTGCTATCTGTGCGACTTCAAGGGTATGCGTTAAACGTGTCCTGTAATGGTCGCCCACGGGTGATAAAAATACCTGTGTTTTATGCTTTAATCTTCGGAACGCTTTACAGTGGATAATCCTGTCCCTGTCACGCTGAAACTCCGTTCTGATCGGACATTTTTCTTCGGGCTGAAGTCTGCCCTTTAAATTTTCGGAAAGACACGCATATTTTGAAAGCGTCTGTCTTTCGATCCGTTCACTTTGTTCTCTGATAGTCACACTTTCACCTCCGTAAAAACTCCTTCACAAATATATACGCAAAAAATCCGCAAATACCTTTATTTCATTTTAAAAAATTTTTCGTCAATGATTTCCGTTTCAACAGTGCCGCAAGTGGTATCGGCAAGCTGTTTCTGAAACTTCGTGAAATTGTCGGGGGAAATGTGATATTCGATTTTGACTTTATCCGTAAAATTCGTATTGTCAATAACACCGTTATTGCTTGGGATAAGCCCCGAAATCTTGCCGTATTGATTGTAGTCGCACTGTAAAACGGCTGTATAACAGCTTTCCATTGTAATGATATTGCCTGCATCAAGGGCAATTTTTGCCCCTTTGGTGTAAGCTCTGACAAGTCCGCCTGCACCGAGTAAAATGCCGCCGAAATATCTTGTCACTACCACGACCACATCTGTGACGCCCGATTTGATGATAACATCAAGTGTCGGGACACCTGCCGTGCCGTGAGGTTCGCCGTCATCGGAATATCGCTGTATATTGCCCTCACGCAAAACATACGCATATACATTGTGAGTAGCGTCCCAATGTTTCTGACGCTTTTCGTTGATAAAGTCAAGAGCCTGCTGTTCGGTCTGCACGGGCTTGACATAGCCGATGAATTTCGACCTCTGCTCGATGAATTCATCGCTTGATTCCAATTCGACTGTCTTGTAAACTGCCAATCGTTTCACCTGCTTTTATTTTCAGAGATGAGAAAACAGGCGGTACATATTTTTCTTCATGCACCGCCCTGAGATAAACAAACTTAAAAATTATTTCATGCCGAAACGCTTCTTGAACTTATCGACACGACCACCGGTATCCACCAATTTCTGTCTTCCTGTGAAGAATGGGTGACATTTTGAGCAAATTTCAACTCTTATGTCTGACTTTGTGGAACCTGTTTCAATAACATTACCGCAGGCACAAGTAATTGTAGTCTGCTGATATTTAGGATGAATGTTCTCTTTCACTGCCTTCACCTCTTTCTCCCCTACATAGATAACAAGGGTATTATATCATATCGAAATTCAAAATGCAAGATAAATTTTGAATTTTTTTAAAATAAGTTTTCGGCTTGACATATTTGTTGAAAATATTATAATTGAATTGAAGTAATAAAACGGAGTTGTAGAAAATGGCAGAACTGAATATTGTATTGGTAGAGCCTGAAATACCGCAGAATACAGGCAATATAGCAAGGACGTGTGCAGTGACGGGTGCAAGGCTGCATATTGTCAAGCCTATGGGATTCACGCCTACGGACAAGCATCTGAAAAGGGCTGGTCTTGATTACTGGAATTATCTGGATTTGACGTATTATGAGAATTTGAACGATTTCTTTGAAAAGACAAAGGGCGGCACTTATTATTATTTTTCCAAAAAGGCAAATCACAATTACACGGATATTGAATATCCCGACAAATGCTATATTGTATTCGGCAAGGAAACGAAGGGCCTGCCTGAAAAATTGCTGTATGACAATGCGGAATTCACGGTAAGGATTCCCATGCTGGAGGGTTCGAGATGTCTGAATTTATCGAGTGCGGCGGCGGTAGGAGTGTATGAAGTGTTAAGGCAGTGGGGATTCCCCGAACTTTCCAATGACGGCAGGCTCAAAGAATACGACTGGGAAATGAGGAATGTGGAATGAGAAGTGAGGAATTTCTCGATAAATACAAGCAGTTGGAAGAAGCACTCAATTTGAAATACGGTTTTGATGAAAAGACATTCGGCAGTCCCGTTGTGAAATTCATCAATGACAGGGAGGGCAGAAATTACAGGGAAAAGCTGGATTTATGCCGAGAGATAAGAAATTTTCTTTCACATCATTCGGATATTGACGGCGAGCCTGTGATAGAGCCGTCGGAAAGTATCATCAAATTTCTTGATGAAGTGACGGAATTCGTGGAAAGACCGCCGTTGGCAATCAGCTTTTGCACTTTGTATGACAATGTGCTGAAAACGACACCGTCACAAAAAGCCCAGACCGTCATGAAAAAAATGCAGAGAATGGGCTTTTCGCATATACCCGTTGTATCGGAGGGTGAATTTATAGGCGTATTCAGTATCAGTACGGTTTTCAGTTATGCGTTGAAATACGGCATTACGGAAGATTTGACGATAGGGGACTTTGAGGAATTTTTACCGCCCGATAAGCATGAAAATGAAAGATTCAAATTCATGCATAAAGATGTCAGTTTATTTGAAGTCAGGGCGGAATTTGAGAAAAAGCCGTTCAGAAGCAAGAAATTAGCCGTGATATTCCTGACGGAAAACGGCACTTCCAACAGTAAAGTCATTGGCTTGCTGACTCCATGGGATGTGATCAATGCATAACATTCAGGCTTGGCAGAATATTTTGATGGCATTGGAAACAAATTCGGCTGTGTCGATTCCATGCTTGTTAATGTTGTTTTTGAAACGCTCATCACAAATATACATTTGTCCCAAACCTGAAAGGATTTCATTGGTGCAGGTGTAGAAATTGGCTGTAATGAAATCCTGCAATTTTTTGACGAGAGTTTGAGTTTCAGTGTCTGACGGTGAAAAGCCATTTTTCATGCAAGCGGCAAATTCAGTAAAAATATCGTCAAAATCGGTATAAGTATTATGGGGGATATTTTTTGACTGAAATTCCCCATAGGCGGCAGTATTGCCCCAACGGTTTTGGACTTCTTCTTTGAATTCATTGGCGGCAGTTTCAAATTGTGAGTTGGCGAAAGTATGTTTCATATTGATTTCTCCTTTTTGTTCGAGGGTATCAAGGGCGGAAAGGATTTTTTCAAGACGCTGTTTTTTAAGCGTAAGAAGATATTTTTGTTGCCTGATGACCTCCTGTTTGTTATAGTCGGGGGAGGAAAGTATTTCCGAAATGCTTTTGAGGGAAAAGTCAAGTTCACGGTAAAATAAGATTTCCTGCATACGTTCAAGGGAATTTTCGTCGTAGAATCTGTAACCGTTATTTTTGTCGGTGAAAGAGGGCTTCAGCAAGCCGATCTGATCGTAATAATGC
>CAMHPW010000051.1 GCA_946187095.1 uncultured Clostridia bacterium
AACTCGTTTTTGCAGGTGACGGCAATACGCTTGAATCCTGCCGACAGCTTGTTCATTTACTTGAACTTGATACCAATATCCGTTTTTTAGGACACGTTAAAGATATTGCGAGCCTTTACAGATGCAGCGATCTTCTCGTGACAGCATCTAAAATGGAAGGTCTGCCCTTCAATGTCATGGAAGCCCTTTACTGCGGAGTACCTGTCGTTGCCACGAATATCAAAGGTCACAGTGATCTCATTCAGAACGGTATCAACGGCTTTCTCACCAATTTAAGTGCAGAAGATATTTATGCCAAACTCGATATGATATTTTCAGATGAAAACTTATATCATTCTCTTAAAGCAAACACCTTTCTTGATGAAAAATATCTGATTGAAAATGTCAGACCGAAACTTTTGAAAATTCTCGACAAAGAATATACGGAGGAAGTTTTTACATGAAAAAAAATATTCTATGTATCGTACTGACAGCAGTTATATTATGTTTCTGTTCGGTATCAGTCAGTGCAGAGGAAGAAAAACTTACCATGAATGCCCGTTCCCTGAATCTCTATATCAATCAGAGCTTTCAGCTCACCGTCACGGGAACGGCTGAAAATCTTCAGTTTTCTTCAGATAATCCCGATATTGCGGATGTCAGCGGTGACGGCAATATCACGGCGAAATCTCTCGGTACGACTACCATCCATGCCGAATCTTCAGGCGGTCTGTCGGCACAGTGCATTGTGAATGTCCTCAACGGCGTTTCTCCGAAGGATATCATAATATCCAAACAGGATATCACCCTGAAAGTCGGTGAAAGCTACACCCTGCAGGCAAGCGTCAAACCCGAAGAAGCCGACCAGACTTTGATTTTCTCCAATTCCGACAATTCCGTTCTGAGAGTCGATAAAAACGGCTATATCAAAGCCCTGAAAGCAGGCGTGGCAGTCGTGACCATCAAATCCAAAAGTGATGCCGTTTCCAAAAAATGCATTGTCAAAGTCAATGCCGCTGCCGAACAATACGGGGCAAATATCACCGTGAAAGGTTCCGTATTCACCATTGCAGGCGAAAAAAAGCCCAATCTTACCGTTGAACTCAGAAATTCCAACGGCTTTAAGCGTACCAAAACAGATGAAAACGGTGTTTTCACCATATCCGATGTCAAACAGGGAGATTATGCCCTGCTTGCCTACAAGTCCGAAAAGGACACTACCCCCTATGCCAAAACTCAGATTTCCGCAGGAACTTATAATCTGAACATCTCCTGCATTATCAACGGCAATTCCATTGTCGTACTGTATCAGCAAAATGCAGATGTGCAGTCGGATATCAAAGAACTTATGTTAATGGCTGATGAAGTCACTCTCAAAAGCGGTGAAACCTATGACATGAAATTCTATGCAAGACCGTCAAAGGCAGTTTTGCCTGCCGTCATGGGTGAATCCAATGACGAAGAAATCGCCACAGTTGACGCTGACGGCAGAATCACAGCCATTTCCGAAGGCACGGCTGTTATCACCTTTTCAACGCTTGACGGCAGACTTTCCAAAAAATGTACCGTCACCGTTGCTGATAATCAGGGCAATCAATACAGCGGTCTGATTATCATTATTGAATCGTCAGTCGCATTGATACTGCTCATTGCCTTCACCGTCAGATACATACAGTTCAGAAGGCAGAAGGACAAAGAAGAATTCAAATCAAGCGAGGAAGATGAAATATGATAATCACAGGGATCGTGGCAGGCGGCACAGGTTCGAGAATGGGCAATGCCGAATTGCCGAAACAGTTCATGGAACTCGGCAATAAACCGCTTTTTATCTATACGGCTGAAAAATTTCTCACGCAAAGCGATTATATTATCATCGGCATGAATCGGGAATGGCTGAAAATGGCTGATTTTCTTGTAAAGAAATTTCTGCCCGACAGCAAAAATATATTTTTAACAGAGGGCGGTGCCGACAGAAACGGCACTGTCAAAAATATCGTTACTTTCGCACAGGAAAAACTTCAATGCAAAAATACGGATATTATCCTGACGCATGATGCGGCACGACCGTTCGTCAGTGAGAAAATCATCACGGAAAGCATTTCCGCCATTCAAAAATGCGATATCTGCACAGCGGCAGTTCCCGCAACAGATACCATTACCGTATCCAATGACGGTGAGACCGCCGATGATTTCCCCGACAGGTCAAACTTATATCTTGTGCAGACTCCTCAGACATTCCGCTTGGGAGATTTCAGTGAAATATACGATTCCCTCTCGGAAGAGGAAAAAAAGACTGCTACCGATGTGTGCCGGCTTTTCATGGCAAAGGGCAGAAAAGTCATGCTTGTCAAAGGCAGCAGTGAAAATATCAAAATCACTTATTCACAGGATTATCGGATAGCGAAATTCATGGCGGAAAAATAAACAGGCGGTGAAACAGTTGATAAAGCAGAATCAGGGCAAACTCAATGCCGTTCACGTTACAATGGATATTATCATCAGTATGTCAAGCAGTTGTTTGTCATATCTGCTTTACAGTGCCATCACTCAGAAAGATCTTGTGTATCAATATATCAGCGATTTCGGAAAAGACTTTATTTTTCTTTCGGTCATTGCCCTGATACAGATACTTTTCAATTATGCGTTTGACCTGTACCGTTCCTACCGCTCGACAAGATTCCGAAAAGAAACGGTCAACGTCCTGAAATCCAATTTATTTTTCTGTATCATACAGATAGCCGCTGTACTTTTCACGCAAACTCTCCCTGTATTTCAGGTGATGATCCTCGGCTACTATATCATTGATACTTTTACTGCCATTGTTTACAGGGCTTTTCTGCGTTCCGTTCTGAAATATATGCGCAGTCACGGCTACAATAAAAAATATATTGCCATTATCGGTGTCAACAACTGCACCGAACGATTTATTGAAAAAATACAGACTTCGTCAAATCTCGGTTTTGAACTTTCGGGCTATTTCGCCTCGGCACCCGATACCAAAATCAAAGCCGAATATCTCGGCAATTACAAGAAAATTTCCGAATTCTACCGGAATTCACCGCCCGATGAAGCCGTTATCATGCTTTCAGACAAATTACAGCCATCTCTTGACCATCTGATCGCCATCTGCGAAAACTGGGGCATTAAATTTTCCATTCTGCCGAATATGTTTTCAAGCTTTTCGTCAAGAATATATATTTCGAGCTTTGACGGCATACCGCTTTTAAGTATGCGTAAAGTGCCTCTTGAAAGTACTTTCAACCGATTTCTCAAAAGACTGATGGATATTGTCGGCTCGATATTCCTGATCATACTGTTTTCGCCCGTCATGCTGATAACGGCAATCGCCATCAAAGCCACTTCCGAAGGAAATATTATTTTCAAACAGGAACGTGTCGGACTTTCCAACAAACCGTTCACCATGTATAAATTCCGTTCCATGCGGGTGGAAACCGAAAACGATATTTCCATGACGGAAAGAAATGATGAACGCTGTACCAAAGTGGGCTTGTTCATACGGAAATACAGCATTGACGAACTGCCGCAATTCTTCAATGTCCTCAAGGGCGATATGAGTCTGGTAGGTCCCCGTCCCGAAATTCCCTACTATGTCGAACAGTTCAGAAAATCCGTTCCGCTGTATATGGTCAAGCACTATGTCAAACCGGGCATCACGGGCTGGGCACAGGTCAATGACCTGCGTGGCGGCGATACTTCCATCGAAGAAAGGATCAAGTATGATATTTATTATATAGAAAACTGGTCTGTCGGCTTTGATATCAAGATTCTTTTCAAAACCTTGTCAAAAATCGTTTTTTCCAAAAATGCAAGATAAATTCAATGTGCAATTAAAAAGGGGCTGTTATTTTTGCTGTTTTATACTTTGAACAATCTGCTGCTGATTTTCTGGTCATGGCTTTTCTGTATCAGAAAGCCGCCGTCAAAAGCAAAAAAAATATTTTTCGTTATCGTGGCATTCACACAGCTTCTGCTGGTGATGGCACTCAGAAATCAGATCGGCTTTGACTATAATATGTACGCCATCGGCTTCAATCAGATGCGTGAGGAGGGCTTTACAAGCCTGACTTATAAAGACTGGGAAATAGGCTTTGTCGTTATGACAAAACTGCTTGGACTTTTCCTGCCGAATTATATATGGTATCTTGCTTTTTTGAGTATCATCGCCGTGATCCCTGCCGCCGTCTTTATCGGCAGACATTCCGAGATGCCGTGGCTGTCAACGCTCCTCTATATCAACGTGTTCATCTTCTTTATGGAAATGAACTTTTTAAGACAGATGATTGCCGTCTCTTTCGTCATGCTTTCGTGGGAATTCATCAAGCGGAATAAATTCATCGGCTTTGCCGTCAGCATTGCATTAGCCTCTGTATTCCATCAGACAGTCCTCTTTTTACTGCCCGTGTATCTTCTCATCAAGATGCAGCCCAAAATGAAGGAACTCATTGTCTACGGCTATTTCATTCTGTGGTTCTATATGTCCTCGGAGGGCTTTATCGATATCATCACCAATTTCTATCACGAAGAATATACCGATACGGAATTCCTGACTGACGGACTTTCTTTTGTATATGCGATTTTTCCGCTTGTCATCACGGTCATTTCTTTCATTCTCGTGAAATTCGGTACTGTCAATATCACAAACGAAAACAAATATTTGATCAATCTCTCTCTGATCTGCACGATTTTCATGGTCGCCATGTCCAAACACGCTATCTTTGAAAGATTCTCCTATTATTTCCTGATATTCCTGATTTTATTAGTGCCTGTAATATACAAGTCACTTTTAGCCAAAGGCATCAGCACCACCCTCGCCAACGGCAAAAACATTTCACTTACGTCCGAAAAACAAAGAAAAATGCTTGCTATGGGCTTTCTTGCAGGAGTACTTGCATTATCGTATTTCCATTTCTATTACGGACTTTTTGAAAATGCTCACGGCGTACTGCCCTATGATATCTGGTTACGCTTTGACGGAGTAAAAATTATCCGTGACTTTATCAGACTTTGAATTTAAAAAACTGACGGAAACCTTTTTTAAGGCTTCCGTCATCATTTTTTATTCCTGTACAAGAATCATGGCTGATATCGGCGGAACGGTGATATTTTTTCCGCTGAGTGTACCGAGTGCTTCAAGACCTGCCTTATTGCCGTCGGCAATCACTGTCCACCGGTCATTACCGGAATCAAGCGTAACAGTCTTTGCCGCTTTTGCGGCATTCACGATCACGGCAATACTTTTCCATTCCGTTTCGGGTGTAACCGTGTTTTCAAGCGTATAGGCAACTGTTCCCCACGGCTCAGATGAAAATTGAATGAGTTCAGCCGATTTTTTCGTCGGCTCCCTGAACGGTGCAAAGTGCTTTCTTATCGCAATCAAGCCTTTATAATAATCTGCTAAATCACCGTATTTTTCGAGCGAACTCCAGTCAAGCTGATTGATCTCATCAGACGATACAAAGCTGTTTTCATCACCGAATTTGGTGCGGGCAAATTCCTCGCCTGCCTGCATGAAAACGATCCCCTGCGATGTCAGCGTCAGAACAGCCGCAAGCCTATTCATGGCAACGAGCTTTTCATCTCTTTCGGCATAGGAACCGTCATTTTTCACTGAAAGAACCAGCTTGTCATAAAGAGTGAAATTATCATGGGCGGAAGTATAGGCAATTGCCTGTGACGGCTGATTGAACCATTTCCTGCCCGAAATACAGTTTGCCATGATACTGTCCTTTACTTTCTGTACGCCGTCACCGCTTTGTACAAAGCCCTGTTCATGTGCGTTGAAAACATGACCTTTGACGGCATCTCTGAAACAGTCGTTAAAAGCACCTACACGATTATCAAGCTTATGTATATTATCTTTGATACAGGTGTCAACATTCGTGCCCAACGGTCCGCCCGTCCAAGGCTCACCGTACATGATGATTTTTTCGCCGTCCTCGATATTTTCATCAATGGCTTTTCTGATACCGTTCATTGTTTCAACGTCATGTACGCCCATCAAGTCAAATCGGAAGCCGTCTATATGATATTCTTTAATCCAGTACAAAACAGAATCCGTCATGAATTTCCTGTACATAAGATGGTCACTTGCCGTTTCATTTCCGCAGGCGGAACCGTCACTCAATTTACCGTGCCTGTTGAACCTGAAATAGTAATCCGGTACGGTATTGTCAAACCAACTGCCCTTTGCGGCAAATACATGATTGTAAACAACGTCCATGATAACACCGATCCCTGCATTATGCAAAGCCATTATCATTTGTTTCAGTTCTTTTATCCTGACATTTCCGTCAAATGCATCAGTAGAGTACGAACCTTCGGGAACATTGTAATTCAGCGGATCGTAACCCCAGTTGAACTGCGGTTTATCGGGCTGCGACTCATCAACCGTCGCATAATCATACATTGGCAGTATCTGCACATGAGTGACACCCAATTCTTTAAGATAATCCACACAAGTGGAAATTTTGCCCTTACCGTCAAGGGTAGTGCCGCTTTCCGTGAAAGCAAGATATTTTCCCCTGTGTTCAGGCGAAACTCCAGACATGGCACTGATCGAAAAATCTCTGATATGAATTTCCCAGACAACAGCGTCTGTAGGAGCATCATAAAGAATATGCCTGTCATTCTGCCAGCCGTCAGGATCAGTGCCTGCAAGGTCAACGACCATACTTTTTTTGCCGTTCACGCCTGCGGCTTTGCCATATATATCGGCAGTTTCCCTTGAAACACCGTCAACCGTTACAACGTAAGTATAATAAGTATTTTTCATATCACCGTCAAGAGTAACTGTCCAGATACCCTTGTCAGCCTTTGTCATGGGATAAGAAGAACTGCAGTTGTTTGAATCTCCTGTTTCATAGAGCCTGAGTTCAACGGAAGAGGCAGAGGGAGCCCATACTTTGAATACAGTTGCCTTTTCGGAATATACTGCACCGAGGTCATTTCCGAAATAAGCCTGTTCATCAAGCGGATGTGAAAAAATTTTATCTGACATTTTTACAAAAACCTCCGAAATTCAAATAGATATACTTTAT
>CAMHPW010000052.1 GCA_946187095.1 uncultured Clostridia bacterium
ATTTTTTGTTGAAAGAAGGTGAGCTGGTCTCATTCAGACCGGATATAAAGGTATTTGACTGTACGCTGAGAGATGGGGGACTGGTCAATAATTTCTTTTTCAGTGATGAATTTGTGCGTGACCTGTATAAAATGAATATCAAGGCAGGCGTGGACTACATGGAATTCGGCTATAAAGCCGATAAAGAAATGTTTGACGTTGACAAGTTCGGCAAGTGGAAATTCTGTAATGATGACGATATCAGGGCAATCGTAGGCGATAATGACAGTGACTTGAAAATATCGGTCATGGCAGATGTCGGCAGAACGGATTTCAGGAATGATATCACGGACAAGGCGAACAGCCCTGTTGATATGATAAGAGTAGCGACGTATATCCATACGATTCCGACGGCATTGGAAATGGTGGAATACTGTCATAAAAAGGGCTATGAAACGACGATCAATATCATGGCGATTTCCAAATCGAATGACAGCGACTTGAATGACGCTCTTGAAATTATCGGAAGAAGCTGTGTCGATACGATCTATCTTGTTGACAGCTACGGTTCACTCTATCCCGAACAGATGAGGAGACTTGCCGAAAAATATCTGGAATATGCGGATAAATATGATAAGAAAATAGGTATCCATGCACATAACAATCAGCAGTTGGCATTTGCGAATACGATAGAAACACTGACAATGGGTGTGAGCTATCTTGACTGTACCGTGAGCGGCATGGGCAGGGGTGCGGGAAACTGTTCGACAGAGTTGCTTTTAGGCTTCCTGAAAAACCCGAAATATCACATTACGCCCGTGCTGAAATTCATTGAAAATCAGATAGACAAGTTAAAAAGTGACGGCGTTGTGTGGGGGTATGACATTCCCTATCTGCTGACGGGCAGAATGAATCAGCACCCCCGTGATGCGATACAGTTTATTGCCGACAATCGCTCGGATTATGCCAATCTTTACCGTTATCTCTATGATAAGGACAGCTTCTAATCAATGAGCAATGAGCATTATGAATTATGAATTGTGAAAATATATGATAGATAAAAGCATTTTTTGTAGGAAATTTTTGTGCAAAACTATTGATTATATTACGATTCTATGTTAAAATATAGCATGAATGTTTATACTTTTAGGTAAAAAGTATTGACCAGACTAAAAATGAATTCAAAATTTTGATGAACGGAGATGATTCAAATGGCAAGAAGTGCAGGCATTCTCATGCCGATAACTGCACTGCCGTCACCTTACGGTATCGGTACTCTCGGACAGGCAGCCTATGATTTCGTGGACTTCCTCAAGGCCGCCGGACAAAAGTACTGGCAGATACTTCCTGTCGGTCCGACAAGTTACGGTGACTCCCCTTATCAGTCATTCTCAACGTATGCGGGCAATCCCTATATGATTGACCTCGATAAATTGTGTGATGAGGGGCTGCTCGTCAGAAATGACCTGAAAAAAATCGATTGGGGTACCAATGAACAGTATGTTGATTATGACAAGATATTTAACGAAAGATTTAAAGTTCTTCGTCAGGCATACGAGAACTTCAAGTCGCATAATCAGCAGGAGTTCTGGGATTTCATGCGTGACGAGGACTGGTGGCTGACAAACTATGCATTGTATATGGCTGTCAAAAAGCTGTTTGATGACAAGGCATGGACGGAATGGCCCGACCATCTGATCAAATACAGAAATCCCGATACGATCAATTATTATATTAATTTCCTGCATGAAGATGTCATGTTCTGGAAATTCACACAGTTCCTTTTCTACAGACAGTGGAGGGAGCTCAAACAGTATGCAAATGAAAACGGTGTATTGCTCTTTGGTGATATGCCGATATATGTTGCCATGGACAGTGCCGATACATGGGCAAATCCCGAAGTATTCTGGCTCGATGAAGAAAGAAAGCCCGTCTGTGTGGCAGGCTGTCCGCCGGATTACTTCTCCGAAACAGGTCAGCTCTGGGGCAATCCTCTCTATGACTGGATCTATCTGGAGGATCATGACTTTGACTGGTGGATCCAGCGTGTATGGGGTGCGTCAAGAATGTTTGACGTTACAAGAATCGACCATTTCAGAGCATTCGATCAGTTCTATGCGATTCCCTACGGTTCGCCGAATGCCATCAACGGTCAGTGGATAGACGGTCCGAAAATGAAGTTCTTCAACAAGATGAAAGAACGTCTGGGAGATGTTCCGATTATTGCGGAAGACCTTGGACTCATGACACCGGGCGTTATACAGCTGCTCAAAGAATCGGGCTATCCGGGAATGAAAATCCTGGAATTCGCATTTGACGCTAAAGAAGAAAATAACTATCTGCCGCATTTCTATAATGAAAATTGTGTATGCTATACCGGTACGCATGACAATGATACGATCCTTGGCTGGTACAAGACGGCAAGCAAGGCTGACAGAGAGTTTGCAAAGAATTATTGTGCACTCAATAAAATAGAAGGCTATAACTGGGGCTTCATTCGCACAGCCTATGCAAGTATCAGTAATTATGCCATCGTTCAGATGCAGGATGTACTTGGTCTGGGAAGTGAGGCGAGAATGAACACGCCGTCATCACTTGGCGGAAACTGGGCTTGGAGAATGAAAAAGGGTGCGAATACCCCAAAAATTGCCAATAAGCTGTATGAGCTTTCAAAAACTTACAAAAGGCTGGAGGAAAATGATGACATGAAAAAAAACGCCATAATTGAAAATCTCGTTTCAAACGCAAGAAACGGTTACTGCAAAGACGTTACGGAACTGACACCCGGTGAACTTCACAATGCTCTCGGCAAGGCTGTCATGGGTGAAATTGCCGAACAGTGGAATGAAAGTCAGAGAAATCATGCCAACAGACGCAGAGCGTATTATTTTTCGGCGGAATTCCTGATGGGACGCATGATGTACAATAATCTCTATGCACTCGGAATCCTCGACCAGACAAGACAGCTTCTTGCCAATAAAGGCATTGATATCAACGTATTTGAAGAAATAGATGACGCTGCTCTCGGCAACGGCGGTCTTGGCAGACTGGCAGCCTGTTTCCTTGATTCTGCTGCAACCCATAACGTACCCCTTGACGGTTACGGAATCCGTTATAAATTCGGTCTGTTCAAGCAGCAGCTCAGGGACGGTGCACAGTTTGAAGTGGCTGACGACTGGCAGCGTTTCGGCGATCCGTGGAGTGTCAGGAGAGAAGAAGATACCGTTGTCGTAGAATTTGCAGACCAGAGAGTCAAGGCTGTTCCCTATGACATGGCGATCATCGGTTACGGCACAGACAATATCAATACTCTCCGTTTGTGGCAGTCCGAACCCCTTAACATATTTGACTTCCTCGCATTCAATGACGGCAAATACAAGCAGGCTCAGGACGAAAGAGAAAAGGCGGAAGATATCTCCAGAGTGCTCTATCCGAATGACAAGAGCTATGAAGGCAAAGTCCTCAGATTCAAGCAGCAGTATTTCTTCTGTTCCGCTTCGCTTCAGGATATCATCAGAAGATACAAGAGAAGACACGGTACGGAATTCAAGTATTTTGCAGATGAAACAGTCATTCAGCTCAATGATACCCATCCGACAGTATCAATCCCCGAACTGATCAGACTTCTCGTCAAAGAGGGCTGCGATTTCGACTGGGCATTCGGTGTTGCACAGAGAACTTTCGCCTATACCAATCATACCGTTATGGCAGAGGCTCTCGAAAAGTGGGATAAAAACCTGATTATGAGCGTTGCTCCCGATATCTACAGGATTATCGAGAGAATCAACTATAAACTTATCAGTGAACTCAAATACAGAGGCATTGATGACAGCAGAATGAAAATTATTGACGGTGACCGTGTACATATGGCACGTCTTGCTATCTATGCATCAAGCTATGTCAACGGCGTTGCATGGATTCATACGGAAATTCTGAAAAATGACGTTCTCAAAGAGTGGTATGCGATTTATCCGGAGCGTTTCCAGAATAAGACCAACGGTATCACACAGCGTCGCTGGCTCGGTCTTTGCAACCCCGAATTATCGGAACTCATTACAGATCTCATTGGCAAGAGATGGGTGCGTCATCTCTATGAACTTAAGAAAATGGAAGGCAAACTTACCGATGACGTTGTTGACAGATTCAACGGCATCAAGTGGCAGAAGAAAAAGCAGCTTTCCGAATATATGCAGAAGCATGAGGGCATTTATATCGATCCCGATTTCATCTTTGATGTACAGGTAAAGCGTCTGCATGAGTACAAAAGACAGCTCCTCAATGCATTCTCCATTATGGCGATTTATTTCCGTCTGAAAGAGGGCAAGCTCCCGAACTTTACGCCGACTGCATTTATCTTCGGTGCAAAGGCTGCTCCGGGTTATGCCCGTGCAAAAGCCATTATCAAGTATATCACTGAGATCGCCAATCTTATCAATAACGATCCCGAAGTCAATAATAAACTCCGTGTTGTATTCGTTACCAACTACAATGTATCCTATGCCGAAAAAATCGTTCCCGCTGCCGATGTTTCAGAGCAGATTTCCACAGCAGGTACAGAGGCTTCCGGTACAGGCAACATGAAATTCATGGTAAACGGTGCCGTCACACTCGGTACATTCGACGGTGCGAATGTCGAGATCGCTCAGCAGGCAGGCGAAGAAAATGAATATATCTTCGGTGCAAGAGTTGAGGAGATCAATGCCATCAAATATACATATAATCCGAAGGCAATCTATGAATCCAATCCGGAGATCAAGAGAGTCGTTGATACGCTCATTGACGGACGTTTCCATGACGGCGGCAAGTCCGGTGAAGGCTCCTTTGCAGAGCTTCATAACTCACTGCTCAACGGTGCTCACTGGCATCCGGCTGACCATTACTTCCTGCTCCGTGACCTTCCCGATTATATAGATGCTAAACTCAAAGTCAACAACGACTACAAAGACAGGCGTGCTTTCGGCAGAAAGTGCCTGATCAATACGGCAAATGCCGGAATGTTCTCCAGTGACCGTACGATCAACCAGTATGCAAGAGAACTCTGGAAAGTAAAAGACTGATTGCAATTAGCGATTGGCAATTAATACAGCGGCTGCAAGTCAATTTGATTTGCAGCCGTTTTTGTATGAAAAAGTTGTTGAAAAAAATAAATTTGTGTAGTATAATGAACGGGATAAAATGATATGAGGTGAAAAAATGGCAGGATATCAGAAACAGCTTGCAGGGATCGGCTTCGGCTATGATGCTTTGACGGCGAAAGGATATAACAAGATCAACGGTGTATGTTTTACTGTCGATATACACCCGAATACAAAAGATTGTATTGTTTCGGCGGCGTGTAAGCCTGCTGATGAAACAGCGGTATTTTCCATGCGTCAGTCGATACAGCAGTTTGCGGCGGAACGAAAGAAAATTATCAAAAATGCCGCATTTGACGGCAAACAGATTATCATTGTCTGGTATATGGCTGATATCAATCCCGATATTGCCAAATATGTGACGGATTCGGTGAATTTCGTCAGTTATTGTATCGGTCAGTTTGGCTGTGTGCCGTGCTGTTCTTCGTGCGGAAATGAAGGCAGTGCAGGTATCTGTGTGATCGAAAATAATATTGCCGCCCTGTGCGAAAACTGTTTTTATCATACACAAAGTCAGCTTGCCGGCAATATGTACAGGGAAAATCAGATCACTGTCAATTATCCGCTGGGAGTGCTTGGTTCTGTTCTTGGCGGTCTGGGCGGTGCGGTCTTATGGATCATTACATCACTTCTGGGCAAAATCTCAATGATTGCCGGACTGTTTGCCGGAATGTTCGGCTATCTGGGATTCAAGAAATTCGGCAAAAAAATGACTCTTTCAGGCTTGATTATATCTTTGATTGTATCATTTGTGTTTTTGCTTGCGGGAATGTATTTTGCCATAGGTGTTGACTTGTTCAATGCCCTCAAGGAATATGAATTTACATTTTCAGAGGCGTTTGAGCTGATCCCTGTCTATCTGACCGATCCCGATGCGACAGGTGAGATTATTTACAATCACATTTTCGGCTTCCTTTCATTCATTGTCGGGGCAGTAATTTGTATTGCAGGATATTACAACGACAAGAAAGTGAAAAACCGAATGATAAAGCTGATGTGAATCAAAAATTTTGCCGGATTGATAAATGCTCCCCCATTTGCTTTATGGAGGAGCATTTTTTAATGGCTGATGATCCTGTAGGAACGGGGGCGGCGGTCACGGAACAAGCCCCAGCTTGTGCGTAGATTGTGTATTGCATTCAGGTCGAATTCATGCGAGATGACACATTCACTTTCACGGTCAGCGGAAATGACGATCTCGCCTGTTTCGTCCGTAATAAATGACGAACCGTAGAAGTTCAGTGAAGATGACTGATAGTTATTTTCGGCAGAGGGTGTGACCGTTTCCGTACCGACACGGTTGGCGGCGATCACAGGCGTGATATTGCAGGCAGCGTGTCCCTGCATACATCTTCTCCAGTGCGGCATACTGTCCACTTCAAGAATAGGCTCGGAGCCGATGGCTGTCGGATAAAATAAAATATCCGCCCCTTTCAGAGCCATACATCTTGCACTTTCGGGAAACCACTGATCCCAGCATATCCCCACACCGATACAGCCGTATTTTGTATCCCAAGCCTGAAAGCCCGTATCACCGGGAGTGAAATAAAATTTCTCCTGATAGAAATGGTCATCGGGAATATGCGTTTTTCTGTAAATGCCGAGAAGTGTGCCGTCAGCATTGATCATGGCGACTGTATTATAAAACGTATTGCCGTATTTTTCATAGAAACTCACAGGGATCACGACCTCCAATTCCTTTGCAATTTCTTTGAAACGGTTCACGGCAGGATTTTTTTCAGTCGTTTCGGCAAGTTTGTAAAAATCATAATTTCTTTCCTGACAGAAATACAGATTTTCAAACAGTTCGGGCAGTAAAATAATATTGGCACCCTCATTGGCAGCCTGACGGACAAATTGTTCCGCTTTATCAAGATTTTGTTTGCTGTCACC
>CAMHPW010000053.1 GCA_946187095.1 uncultured Clostridia bacterium
TTCCAGGCATTAGCGATTGTCTTGAACAAATCAGATCACCTCTGCCTTTCCTCCCGCAGCTTCGATTTTCTGCTTGGCTGACTCCGAGAAAGCATTTACTTTAACAGTAAGTTTCTTTGTAAGTGAGCCGTTTCCGAGAATTTTGATACCGTCACAAGCCTTTTTCACGATACCCTTTTCGGCAAGTGTTTCAACCGTTACTTCCGCACCGTCCTCAAAGACTTCGAGAGCTGCTACGTTCACAGCGATAACGGTCTTTGCAAAGATATTATTGAAGCCTCTTTTCGGGATACGTCTCTGGAGAGGCATCTGACCGCCTTCAAATCCGGGACGGATACTGCCGCCGGAACGGGCTTTCTGACCTTTATGACCTTTGCCGGCAGTCTTGCCCCAGCCTGAGCCGTGACCTCTGCCGATCCTCTTGCTCTTTTTGGTAGCACCCTCAGCAGGTGAAAGTTCATGTAAATTCATACTACTGCACCTCCTTATGCTTCAGTTACTTCTACAAGGTGTCTTATCTTATTGATCTTGCCCTGTGTCTGAGCATTGTCGGGCTGAACGGTGGAGTTGCCCGGCTTTGTCAGTCCGAGTGAATTGGCAGTAGCGATCTGGTCTTTCTGTCTTCCAATCAGGCTCTTTTTAAGCGTAATTTTAAGCTGTGCCATAATCTGCATCCTCCCAATCACAGTATATCTTTTGCAGTCTTGCCACGGATAGCCGCAACTTCGTCTGCTGTTCTCAGACTCTCAAGACCTGCAAGGGTTGCTCTTACAACATTGCAGGGGTTGTTGGAACGGAGAGCCTTTGTTCTGATGTCCTTGATGCCTACTGCCTCGATGACTGCACGGACAGGACCGCCGGCGATAACGCCTGTACCGGGAGCAGCGGGTTTCATCAGAACCTTGCCTGCACCGAATATACCTGTCACTTCATGAGGGATCGTAGTACCTTTAAGGGAAATCTTCTTCAAATTCTTTTTAGCGTCCTCGATACCCTTACGGATCGCATCGGGAACTTCGCCTGCCTTGCCGATACCGAAACCGACTGTGCCGTTTCCGTCACCGACTACGACGAGGGCTGCAAACTTGAAGATACGACCGCCCTTTACTGTTTTAGAAACACGGTTGATGGCAACAACGTGTTCTTTCAAATCCAATGTTGAACCGTCAATGATAGCCAAAGTTACTCCTCCTTCTTAGAAATTCAGACCGCCTTCACGGGCACCTTCGGCAAGCTCTTTTACACGACCGTGGAAAATATAGCCGCCTCTGTCAAATACAACGTCTTTGATACCCTTTTCGGCAGCTTTTTCAGCGATGAGCTTGCCTACTTTGCGGGCTGCTTCTTTGTTTCCGCCGTAAACATCTTTCATTTCGAGTGATGAGGCTGCTGCAAGAGTAACACCCTTGACATCATCAATAAGCTGTGCATAGATGTTGTTGGCAGAGCGAAAAACATTAAGGCGAGGACACTCGGCAGTACCGCTGATTTTGCTGCGGACTCTCTTGTGACGCTTAACTCTTGCCTTATTTGTATCAGGCTTTTTAACCATCTTTTATTCACTCCTTAATTACTTCTTACCCTTGCCGGCTTTGCCTTCCTTGCGGCGGATAACTTCGTTTACATACTTGATACCCTTGCCCTTATACGGCTCAGGCGGACGTTTTTCTCTCACTTCGGCAGCAAACTGACCGACTTTCTGCTTGTCAATGCCCTTAATGATGATCTTGTTGGGTGTGGGGGCTTCAATCGTGATATCATCTGTATCGGATACGATGACCTGATGAGAATAGCCCAGGTTCATGACAAGGTCCTTGCCCTTCTTCTGAACACGGTAGCCGACACCGTTGACATCAAGCTCTTTTGAAAAGCCGTTGGTAACGCCGTCAACCATGTTCTGAATGTTGGAACGTGTGAGACCGTGAAGTGAACGGTTGAATTTGTCGTCATCGGGACGGGTAACGTGAATTTCCGTACCCTCCACCTTGACTGTCATATTTGTATGATAATTCTTGGTAAGCGTTCCCTTGGGACCTTTTACCGTGATAACACCGTTGTCGGCTTTGACTTCGACACCGGCGGGAATATTTATGGGTTTTCTTCCAATTCTTGACATTTCCGTACCCCCGTTAATTACCAGATGTATGCAAGAACTTCTCCGCCAACATTCTCCTTGCGGGCCTGACGGTCAGTCATAACGCCCTTGGAAGTAGAAATGATAGCGACACCAAGTCCTTTCATTACTTTCGGCATATTTTCTACATCGCTGTAAATACGCAAGCCCGGCTTTGAAACTCTTTTCAGACCTGTGATAACAGGAGTTTTGCCTTCGCCGTATTTCAGGTTGATCTTGATAATACCCTGCTTGTTGTCCTCAATCACTGTAAAGCTCTTGATATAGCCCTCGTCCTGAAGAATCTGAACGATCGCCTTTTTGATGTTGGAAGCAGGTACTTCTACTGTATCATGTTTTGCAGTGTTGGCATTACGGATTCTCGTAAGCAAATCTGCGATAGCATCTGTAATCTGCATATTCGTTACCTCCTATTACCAGCTGGCTTTCTTTACGCCGGGAATCTGACCTTTGTAAGCAAGCTCTCTGAAGCAGATACGGCAAATGCCGTATTTACGGAGATAAGCGTGCGGCCTGCCGCAGATCTTGCATCTTGTATATGCTCTTGTAGAGAACTTCGGCTCTCTCTGCTGTTTTACTTTCATCGATGTCTTGGCCACAGTAATCCCTCCTTATTGTTTCGCAAACGGAGCACCCATCAGTGTGAGCAGCTCTCTTGCTTCTTCATCATTTGCCGCTGTCGTTACAAAGCAAATATCCATGCCACGAACTTTGTCTATCTTGTCAAACTCAATTTCGGGGAAAATGAGCTGTTCCTTGATACCCATGTTGTAGTTGCCTCTGCCATCGAATGAATTCGGGTTGATGCCTCTGAAGTCACGAACTCTCGGAAGAGCTACGTTAAAGAGTCTGTCCATGAATTCATACATTTTGTCGCCTCTGAGAGTTACTTTAACGCCGTTGGGCATACCCTCACGGAGTTTGAAGTTTGCGACGGACTTCTTTGCACGGCATACAACGGGCTTCTGACCGGTGATAATGCCAAGGTCACGGGAAATCGCATCGATTGCCTTGGAATTCTCCTTTGCCTCGCCGGCACCTACGTTGATCACGATTTTTTCAAGCTTCGGAATCTGCATGACACTCTTGTAGGAGAACTTCTTCATAAGAGCGGGAGCAGCTTCTTTGATATAGAAATCTTTTAATCTTGCCATTTCAAATTACCTCCTCAAAGTGCCTCTCCGCATTTTTTGCAGACACGCTCTTTTGTACCGTCTTCCAAAAGTCTGTGAGCAACTCTGGTAGGCTTTTTGCAGTGCGGGCATACTACCTGTACTTTGCAGGCATACATAGCACCCTCTGCTTCTACGATACCGCCCTGTTCGCCCATTCTTCTGGGTTTTACGTGCTTGGAAACAAGGTTCACTTTCTCAACAATGACCTTGCCCTCTTTGGGACTTACGGCAAGAACCTTGCCTTTTTTGCCCTTTTCGGTGCCGCTGAGCACTACGACTGTATCGCCTGTTTTCACATGAATCTTACTCATATCGCTGCACCTCCATTAAAGAACTTCGGGAGCAAGGCTGAGAATCTTCATATAATCTTTATCACGAAGCTCTCTTGCTACCGGTCCAAATATACGAGTACCTCTGGGGTTTTTGTCATCTCTGATGATAACTGCTGCGTTTTCGTCAAATCTGATGTAAGTACCGTCCTCACGGCGAACGCCCTTTGCGGAACGGACAATAACTGCTTTAACGACATCGCCTTTTTTAACAACGCCGCCGGGTGCTGCTTTTTTAACGGAAGCAACCACAACGTCGCCAATGTTTGCGTACCTCCTGCCTGTACCACCGAGAACACGAATACACATCAATTCCTTTGCTCCGGTATTGTCGGCAACTTTGAGGTAGGTCTGCTGCTGTATCACAGTGCGTTCCTCCTTTATTATTTAGCTTTTTCGATGATCTCTACCAATCTCCATCTCTTGTCTTTGGAGAGGGGACGGGTTTCCATGATGCGTACACGGTCGCCGATATTGCACTCGTTGTTCTCATCATGTACTTTAAATTTGATTGTACGCTTGATGATCTTATTGTAAAGCGGGTGCTTTACACTGTTCTCTATTGCCACAACGGCTGTTTTATCCATCTTGTTGCTGACAACTTTGCCAACATTTGTTTTTCTGAGATTTCTTTCGCTCACAGTGCTACCTCCCTTTCATTATGCGTTTTCGGCAAGCTCATTCTGACGAATGATCGTGTTGACTCTTGCTATATCCTTTTTTACTGCGGAAATACGCATCGGGTTGTCAAGCTGATTTATCGCAAGCTGAAAGCGAAGGTTGAAAAGTTCTTCTTTGAGGCTCTGGAGCTTTGCATTCAGCTCTTCTGCCGTCATATCTCTGAGTTCTGAAGCCTTCATTATGCGTCAACCTCCGTTTCTTCCTTTGTCACGAACTTTGTTTTGATGGGCAGCTTGTTTGCAGCAAGGCGGAATGCCTCTCTTGCAGTTTCCTCGGGAACGCCTGCCAGCTCAAACATGACTCTGCCGGGCTTTACGACTGCTACCCAGAATTCGGGTGAACCTTTACCGGAACCCATGCGGACTTCGGCAGGCTTCTTTGTTACGGGCTTGTCGGGGAATATCTTGATCCACACTTTACCGAATCTCTTGCAGTAACGTGTCATAGCGATACGGGCTGCTTCGATCTGATTGGCTGTGATCCATGCAGGTTCCAATGCCTGCAGGCCGAACTCACCGTAAGTTACTTTATTACCTCTGAGTGCCTTGCCGGTCATACGGCCTCTGTGCACCCTGCGGTATTTTACTCTTTTAGGCATTAACATTATTTGCTGCCTCCTTCCCTGCGAGGCTTTTTGTTATCCTGAAGCACTTCGCCTTTGTAGAGCCATACTTTCACGCCGATCTTGCCGTATGTCGTATCAGCCTCTGCAAAGCCGTAGTCGATGTCTGCACGAAGTGTCTGAAGCGGAATCGTACCTTCATGATACTGCTCGCTTCTTGCGATCTCGGCACCGCCCAGACGACCGGAACACATGATCTTGATACCTCTTGCATTGGCTTTCATCGCATTGCCGATGGACTTCTTCATAGCACGTCTGAAAGAGATTCTCTTTTCGAGCTGCTGTGCCACATTCTCTGCGATGAGCTGTGCATTGAGATCAGGATTCTTTATCTCAACGATATTGATATTGACGGGCTTGCCGAGAATTTTTTCGCACTGTACACGGAGCTTTTCTATCTCAGCACCGCCCTTGCCGATGATCATGCCGGGCTTTGCACAGTGAATGTGTATTCTTACTTTGGATGCACTGCGTTCGATCTCGATCTTCGGAACACCTGCATCACCAAGCTGTTTCTTAAGAGTCTTACGGAGGTTGTAGTCTTCAACGAGAGTGTCACCGAAGTCTTTTTTGTTTACAAACCAACGTGAGTCCCAATCTTTGATCACACCGACACGCAAACCGTGCGGATTTACTTTCTGACCCATTCAGTCTACCTCCCTGATTATTCTTTCTCTTTCAGAACAAGAGTTACATGAGATGTTTTCTTGTCGATTCTGTAGGCACGTCCCTGAGCTCTCGGTCTGATCCTCTTGAGGATCGGTCCCTGACCTACATAGCATTCTGCCACATAGAGCTTGTTAACGTCCATATTATGATTGTTCTCTGCATTAGCCATAGCTGACTTGAGGAGTTTTTCCAAATCCTCACAAGCAGCCTTCGGGGTGTGCTTGAGAACTGCCATTGCATAATCACAAGGCTTGTTTCTGATAAGGTCAAGAACGATCTTTACCTTACGGGGAGAAATGCGGGCGTATTTGAGTTCTGCCCTTGCTTCCATGTTCATACACTCCTTTCAGGCTTATTTCGATGTCTTTGAACCGGCATGGCCTTTGAAAGTTCTGGTGGGGGCAAACTCGCCGAGCTTATGACCTACCATATCTTCCGTTACATATACCGGAACGTGCTTGCGTCCGTCATGGACGGCAAATGTATGTCCTACGAATTCAGGGAAAATCGTGGAAGATCTGCTCCAGGTCTTGAGAATCTTCTTTTCGCCTGTTTCGTTCATCTGCTGAACCCTTTTAAGCAGTACAGGCTGCACATAAGGGCCTTTTTTTATGCTTCTGCTCATTGTATAAGCTCCTTTCTGTACGCCTTACTTACCGTTTCTTCTTCTTACGATAAGCTTATCGGAACGGGTATTCTTTCTTGTCTTGTAACCGAGAGCAGGCTTGCCCCAAGGTGTAACAGGTCCGGGACGTCCGACAGGGGATTTGCCTTCACCACCGCCGTGAGGATGGTCATTCGGGTTCATGACGGAACCTCTTACGGTAGGTCTCCAGCCCATGTTTCTCTTACGTCCTGCTTTACCTATTTTAACATTTTCATGGTCGATATTACCGACCTGACCGATGGTAGCCATGCAGTTTTCGGGAACATTCCTGAGTTCGCCTGAGGGAAGTCTGAGCAGTGCAAGACCGTTTTCCTTTGCCATGAGCTGAGCCATGTTGCCGGCACTTCTTGCAAGCTGTGCACCCTTTCCGGGATACAGTTCTACGTTGTGTACGAAAGTACCTACAGGGATATTGGCAAGCGGCAGTGCATTGCCGGGCTTGATATCTGCTGAAGGACCCGATACGACTTTATCTCCCACTTTCAGACCGACAGGAGCAATGATATAGCTCTTGACACCGTCTGCATATTCGATCAAAGCGATATGTGCGGAACGGTTCGGATCGTATTCGAGAGTTTTTACAGTTGCCTCTACGTCGAACTTGCGACGCTTGAAGTCGATGATTCTGTACTTGTTTCTGTTGCCGCCGCCTCTGTGACGAACGGTGATTCTGCCGTAGCTGTTACGGCC